>NZ_CAXLML010000231.1:0-5051 GCF_964187505.1 Candidatus Chordibacter forsetii | reverse complement strand
GCAAAACTTAGGGACCGTTTAAAAAAATTACAGGCCAAGAGCTCTGCTTCCGCTTAAATTTATTATGTTTCACGACCTCTTTTTCTCTAAATCAAAAAGCAAGGTTCCCAAGCCTTGTCCCATTGCATTGAGTACCAGGGTAAGGTTGGCCAGAAACCTGAGCGAATTTCCTTTTCCCGGAAGAGCAGAGTCTGGTCAGAAAAAAGCGGTTCTTAGCAAATGCATGAGTGCTTTGGGAAAAGTGAAACCCTTGCTGTCATCTACATCTGTGGAATTAGACGAATTAAGTGAGTTGGATCGCCAGATCTTAGTCGAAAAACACTTGATAAGCCTTGAGCTGTCCCAATCCGAAGAATCGGGAGGGGTTGTTCTTTCAAACGATCGTGCCTGCAGTGTGATGGTTAATGAGGAAGATCATTTAAGGATTCAGGTTTTGGCCAATGGCTTGGACTTTTCCAAGGTCTGGAAACTTGCAGATTCTTTGGATTCCGGAATCGAATCAAGTTTGGATTATGCGTTTGATTCTCAGTTGGGGTTTCTAACCGCCTGTCCGACTAACTTGGGAACTGGTATGAGGGCATCAGTCATGATGCACCTTCCTGGCTTGGTAATGTCCAAGAATATGGACAAGGTAATCAATGCGGTGAATCATTTGGGCATTGCAGTACGCGGTCTTTTTGGCGAAGGCTCCGATGCGAGTGGTAGTATATTTCAAATTTCCAATCAGCAAACTCTTGGAGAGTCTGAATCTGCAATTCTTGAGAGGTTGGAAATGACATTGGAAAACATCGTTCATCAAGAACGCTTAGCCAGAGAGAAATTATCTGAAGACGATGGCTTGAGGTTGACTGATAAAATTAGCCGGGCGGTCGGATCATTAAAAACCAGTTATTTGATCCAAAGTTCGGAAGCTATGGACCATCTTTCGCTCATTCGCTTAGCTGCTGATTTTGGATACTTACCCGAGAAATTTCGGGCCTTAGCAGATCGAATGTTTATTGAGGTTCAACCGGGACATGTCCAACTCTCTGCGGGTAAACCAATCGAACCAGGAGAACGCGACCGATTACGGGCCGAAACCTTGCGCAAAGAATTTTTGCGTATGCCACAACTAAACTTAAACGCACAAGTTGACTAACCACTTTTCAACCATATTCTAAAGTCATGTCTGAACCAATGAGCAATTTTACACCGAGAGCCCAACAAGTGCTCGCTTTGGCACGCAAAGAGGCTGATCGGTTTCATCATAATTACATCGGTACCGAACATTTACTCCTTGGTTTGATCAACCTTGGCCAAGGCGTAGCGGTAAATGTTCTCCAAAAAATGGGATTGGATCTCGATACTGTACGGCAAGCAGTCGATGAGCAGGTGGGTTTGGGACCTGAAGCCAAGCCATCTGGAAACATTCCTTACACTCCACGGGTTAAAAAAGTACTTGCTCTGGCTGGTAAGGAGGCGAAGTCACTCAATCATAGCTATGTTGGTACCGAGCATATCTTACTTGGGTTGCTCCGCGAAGGAGAGGGTGTAGCCGCTCGGGTTCTTAAGTCTTTAGATGTCGATGTAGACCGTTGCCGAAACGAAATTCTTTCAGAACTTGATCCAAATTTTGCATCCAGTGAGGAGAAAGAATCCTCGGTTGTTGGTGGTGACGCAGATGAACCTGAAGAAAAGGGTAAAGATGTAAAGACTCCTGCCCTGAAGGCTTTTGGGCGGGACCTTACTGAATTGGCAAAAAAAGGTGATTTGGACCCAGTGGTTGGAAGATCTGCGGAGATTCGTCGGGTTACTCAGGTACTTTGCCGGAGGACGAAGAATAATCCCGTACTCATTGGTGAAGCCGGGGTAGGCAAGACTGCTATCGTAGAAGGTTTGGCTCAGCAAATAGCTGGCGGATTAGTGCCTGAAAATTTAATCGATAAAAAAGTCGTAACTTTAGATCTCGCACTTATGGTTGCCGGAACCAAATATCGTGGTCAGTTCGAGGAGCGAATCAAGGCCGTGATGGACGAATTGCGCAAAGCCAAAAACATTATTATCTTTATTGATGAATTGCACACCATTGTGGGTGCGGGTGCTGCCGAAGGAGCGATGGATGCTTCCAATATTTTCAAGCCTGCACTTAGCCGTGGTGAATTGCAGTGCATTGGTGCAACTACTCTAGCGGAGCATCGAAAATACATAGAGAAAGATTCTGCGTTGGATCGTAGGTTTCAATCTGTCAAGGTGGAGGCACCTTCGATTGAAGATACTGTCAAAATCTTACAGGGAATTCGTTCTAAGTACGAAGACCATCACAATGTCAATTATACCGATAAGTCTTTGGAAGCTGCCGCCAAATTGACTGATCGCTATGTCACTGGCAAATTTCTGCCTGATAAAGCTATCGATGCAATTGATGAAGCTGGTGCCCGTTCCCGCATGGAATCGATGCAGCGTCCTCAGGAAATTGAGGATTTATCCGACGAAATTAAAGAAATTTGTGCTTCTAAGGAAAGTGCAATTTCCGATCAAAACTTTGAAGATGCTGCCGAAGCTCGCGACAAAGAAAAAAAACTCCGAGCCAAGCGCGAACGTGTGCTTGAAAGTTGGAAGAAAAATCGTGAGCAAAATCGAGCCGATGTTAATGAAGATGATATGCTCCAAGTGGTTGCTGATTGGACCGGGATACCCCTCAACCGTATGGAATCCAAGGAAAGCAAGAAACTGCTCCAACTTGAAGAGGAATTACGCGAACAGGTAGTCGGGCAAGATTTTGCCACCCAAGTGGTTGCCAAAGCTTTACGCCGTTCACGTGCTGATCTTAAAGACCCAAAGCGTCCGATCGGATCCTTTATGTTTTTGGGACCGACAGGAGTTGGTAAAACTCACTTAGCCAAGGTTTTATCGGAGCGGATTTTTGGAGATCAGGAATCACTTATTCAGGTGGATATGTCCGAATATATGGAAAAGCATGCGGTTTCCCGCATGATCGGATCACCTCCCGGATATGTTGGACATGACGAGGGTGGCCAACTTACGGAGGCAATACGTCGCAGACCATATTCGGTTATCTTGTTTGACGAAATTGAAAAAGCTCACCCCGATGTTGCTCAGATTCTGCTGCAAATCTTAGAGGACGGCCGATTAACGGACAGCTTGGGGAGAAAAGTAGATTTTCGAAATACTATCCTAATTATGACTTCCAATGTTGGTGCAGAAATTCTCCAGCGGAATACCTCGCTTGGTTTTTCGGTTAGCAATGCCGAGCAGGACTTCGACAAAATTAAAGAGAAGATTTTGGAAGAAGCGAAAAAAATATTTAAGCCAGAATTCCTCAATCGATTGACTGAGATTGTGATATTCCGTCAGTTGTTCAAGGAGCACATGACCGCGATTGTAGAGTTGGAACTCGAAAAAGTATCTGATCGTTTAAAAGAGCGTAAGTTAAAACTGGATGTTTCGAAGGAAGCTAAGGATTTTCTAATCGAGCACGGGTATGATAAAAAATTGGGCGCCCGTCCTTTACGCCGTGCTGTGGAAAGATATTTGGAAGACAATCTGGCTGAGGCACTTCTTGCTGGAGATATCCGAAAATCTGTTCCTATCCAAGTCCTCCTTCATGAGGATGAAAAGATTGGGCTGAGGTTTGAGCAGGCAAAGAAAGGAAAGAAAAAAGTTAGCGTTTCTTCCTCAGATGATGATAAAGATTCAGATTCCTGATTAAATTCTAATTTGCCGGTTTGAAATGAAATCGGTATAGACTCGCATCGATTCAATTTTTTTGCATAATATTTTTCTTTTATCCCAAATGGAAAGAACACTAATACTCCTTAAACCCGACTGCTTGGAAAAACAAGTTGCCGGACAAGTCATCTCACGCTTCGAAGAAAAGAACTACGGCATCATTGCTACCCGTATGGTACAATTAGATGATGCTCTGCTAGCTGAGCACTACGCTCATGTTGCCGACTTGCCTTTCTTTCCTGAAATTGCAGCTTTTATGAGTTCCAGTCCTGTTTTGGCTATGATTTTAGAAGGAGAAAATGTGGTTCAAGGAGTTCGCGACCTCTTGGGTCCAACCGACTCCACCACCGCACCAAAAGGTACCATTCGTGGGGACTTAGGCACTGATCGTATGCGCAATGTGGCTCATGCATCGGACAGTCCGGAAAATGCTCAGGTGGAAATCGAACGTTTCTTCTCTGACCTATTTGCTACTGCTTGATTGTGTGGCTTGGGCAAATGCCCAGCGACAATATATTTTAGGTTTTAAAAAGTAGGCATACTGCATGGGCAGCAATACCTTCTTCCCTTCCCAAGGATCCAATACCTTCGTGAGTAGTTGCTTTGATTCCAATACAGTCTTCTTGAATTTGGAGTAATCTGGATAAATTTTTCCTCATCTCCGCTAAGTGTGGAGCTAATTTGGGACGTTGAGCAATTAAGGTAAGGTCGACATTGCCAATATAAAAGCCTTTTTCATGACACAGGCTAACCACTTTTTGTAGAATTATAGAAGAGTCCAGGTTTTGATTTGCGGGGTCGTTGTCGGGAAAATGGTGGCCAATATCCGGCAGAGCTAAGCCGCCAAGGATTGAGTCGGCAAGGGCATGAATTAAGCAATCTGCATCTGAATGACCAAGAAGTCCGAGCGGGTGGGGGATTTCCACGCCTCCAAGAATTAGTTTTCTACCCTCGACCAATTGATGGAGGTCAAAGCCGTGGCCGGTACGAATGGTCGGAGAATTCATGATTGAAAAAGAAATTGTGCGTAGGCAAAATCATCTGGAGTGGTGATTTTTGGGTTTGGGTAGTTTGGTTCGAGTAAGCCGACAGGATGTCCGAGCAATTCCACCGCTGCCATATCATCAGTCAGGACAATGTTTTCATTTTTTGCGGTCTCCAATCCTTTAACCAACCAGGACTTGGGAGCGCCCTGCGGGGTTTCCATAAGCCAATGATTAGAACGGTTTAAGGTTTTTGTGGCTCCTGGATTCAGTGGGTGTGCAAAATTTTCGGTACGCAGGCGCAAGGTATCTTTTAAGGGGCGGGCCACGGTTATTGCC
>NZ_CAXLML010000230.1:0-3381 GCF_964187505.1 Candidatus Chordibacter forsetii | reverse complement strand
ACCAATCCGTAAGTCAGCATGGTAAAGAGTGGCCGCATAGATGGCATCTGGCTCATCCAAATCAGAAAATTTATTGAGTAACTTAGGATCG
This sequence comes from Candidatus Chordibacter forsetii, assembly GCF_964187505.1. Lineage (NCBI taxonomy): Bacteria > Pseudomonadati > Verrucomicrobiota > Opitutia > Opitutales > Candidatus Seribacteraceae > Candidatus Chordibacter > Candidatus Chordibacter forsetii. The sequence goes on along the minus strand of NZ_CAXLML010000230.1, from coordinate 3,290 downwards.
ACATGAAATGGGGTGTGGGGTTCATGCATCCATAAGTTAATAAAAAATGGCTTTCCTAATTCGTGGCTTCGTTCGATGAAAGGAATGGCCATTTTCACATCGTCATGGACGAACATTTGCGGGCCGGCACAATTAAAGGCTCCATACTCATCAATCCCATAGGCACTGGGAAGAGGCGAATCGGGAATCATATCGTTAGCCAAATGCCATTTTCCATAGTGAGCAGTGGCATAGCCAGCTTCCTGTAAAAATCGTGTAAGCAAAGGAGCCTGAGGGTTTAACCAGTCCGGCATATTGCGCTTCTGATTGGAAGGCACCCAGGCAAAGTGTCCGTCGATCGAGTAGCGAGCCGGAAAATGACCAGTCATCACCGCGGTTCTGCTGGGAGAACATACCCCGCTCGCAACCGAAAATCTGTGGAAATCTGTACCCTCCTCTGCCAAGCGGTCAATATTCGGAGTTTTCACATAAGGATGACCATGACAGCCAAGATCTCCCCACCCCCAGTCGTCCGCAAAAATAAAAATTATATTTGGCCTCTCATCACCGAAAGAAACTGAGCTGAAGAAAAGAAATAGATAAATGGATTGTAAAATCTTCATAAAAAGCATCAAAGAATCAGGTTTCTTCTGCCCGTCGTAAAGTCTAATTCATGGGAGGCGTCTTTCAGGGCATAGAGCACGCTGATTGAATTCTTGGTTGAACGAACGCCGAAACGCCCTTTTTTGTTCAAAGATATCAATCCGAATTCATGGTTACGCGAAGCACCTTCCTTCATTAAATCCAATAGAATGGTTTTGAGGGGCACACCATCCCGTAAACGATATATCACCTGAGCAGCCACCGCCTGATTGATAATATGCTCACCTTTGCCTGTACAGGAAACCCCTCCAACTTCATCTGCGTAAGTACCTGCCACACTGGCACTATCGCTCACCCGTCCGGGCGTTTCATTGCCTATACCACCAGTGGAAGTACCAGCGCAGACAATTCCATCCTCAGCCAAGGCAACTGCTCCCACAGTACCAAATTTTTCCCGGTTCTTTAACGCTTTGCGGTACTCAATGAAACGGGACATAGTAATTGGGTCATGAAAGGGAAATCCTTTCCGTCGAGCGTATTCGGTTGCTTCATTTCCGGAGAGCAGATGATGCACTTCTCCCCGCAAGGAATCAGCCACCGAAATCGGATGTTCGACATCGTAAATATTGATCACGCCCGAGAAGATTGAATCCATTGAATCCATAAGGGCGGCAGACATTCTTACCCGACCATCCCGCTGAAGTTTCGAGCCTGTACCCGCATTAAAAATAGGATCACTCTCAAGAAGCCGAATCGCATGAAGAACCGCGGCACGGGCACCTTCCTGCAATAAGGTTTCGTATGCAGGATGCAAAGCCTCCTGCAAACCGACGCGATATTGTTCCTTGGTAGCTACCTTGCCTTCGAGCCTGCCCGCACCACCATGAATAATTAATTTACACTTCCCATTTCCCACAGGGATTAGTTCAAGAGAATTTCCGCCATTTGGTCGAGCTTAAGATCTGCTCCATTAAAGACAGGAGCATCGGTGAAATTATTTAATTCCCGGATATGCAAAGGAGAGCTTGAACAAAGACCTGAAACCGCGTCAGGAACCAGGTTAAACTTGGTCTTCAAAATATGGATCCCGCCCACGGCTCCTAAAGCGTCTGCGGCACAAAAGATTAATTTGTGGATCCGGGAAACAATTTCCGGGCATTCAAGGAGCATGGCGGTTTCCCGTTGGTTGATTCCATCCGCAAATTCAACCACAAGAAAATTTTTGCTATTGCTACCAAGTTTGGAGTCAAGGGTATGAAACACATCGAGCATTTCATCTAAGGTTAGCTTGTAGGTGGAAGGATGGCCAAGGTAAGTGAAATCAGCAAATTCTTTGGCACCTGCGTCATTCATATGCAGGATATCCTTCAAGCTAGCTGTTCCAGTCATTTTACACCCATTTACAGCATATCCCATTTGATGAAGAGCCCGACAACATGCTGCTGCGGCGAGACTTTTTCCTGAATTCATAGCGGTACCCACAACAAGGACCAATTTGGCTTTTCCTTTCTTTGCTGGGGTTTTCTTGAATTTAGGAAAGTCTCGGGTGTTTAACACTTTACCCTGCTTATCAACCAAGTGCCCATGGATGCGAATCCTCGTAGGATCCTTAAGCATCGCATTTTTAGTAACAACTGTACCAATCATTCCCGAACGAGCCAAAAGATCGACATCCTTTATTAAGTCTTCCTGAATGATCCCTTCGTAATGATCCGGAGCATAACGGTTTCCAAAAACGAAAACCGCTTTGGATCCATTGTGCACAGCATGTATTCGACCCGACACATTCTCCAAAGATGAATGTTGCCCAATGCGACGAATCGAGCCAAATACGAGATCTCCAGGCTCAGGAGACTTATCCAACATTTGATAACCAGCAATGGATGATTTTTGTAAACAAAAAGCAGCACTAGGAACAATGAGCCCAGCAGGGATTTTTTTCATGGGTAAAAGGGGTAAAGGATTAGCTTAGGTAATAAAACTAAAATTACCAAACTTCTTTATCGTTGAAATGAGAGATGTAAAGCCGAATTGGTTGATAATTTCGGACCCCCAAAATAGGTACGGATCGAATGGTCTCATTCGATAAGAGTTTTCTTTCCGAACATTGCTATTTTCCCCGTATCTTTCCACTTAAAGAGCCGGCTTAAAAAAATTCTTAATGCCTTTTTTTCGGTTATACATAAACACAGTAAACCATGGGATTCCAAAATCTGTAGTACCAACAGTGACCTTCTAAACAACTTGCCCTCACCAACGAGAAAGCTCTTAATTTACGAGAGTTCAAATATATGAAAAGTTTTTCTATTATCTCCTCTGCTGTTATCCTCATGTTAGCAAATTCTTTGGAGGGAAATGCCCAATCTAAACCCTATCCCACTACCTCAGAATTTGTCCCTCTTTTGAACGGGAAAGATTTAAGCGGCTGGAAAACTGAGGGGAACTGGGTAGTGAATAAAGAGGGCTGCCTGATCATCGATCCGCTGCCCGAACAGACCGGCTGGAAACGGTTCAAAGACTACTTGATTTCGGAAAAAACTTATGGTGATTTCATTTTAGAAATGGAATACAAATACCCCCCGAAGGGAAACAGCGGACTTTTCTTCCGCATTGGAAATCCAAAAAATCCTGTGGGTACAGGAACTGAGATACAGATCCTCGATTGCTTCGGGCAGAAAGATGAGACTATGACCCATCATGATCATGGG
>NZ_CAXLML010000229.1:0-6076 GCF_964187505.1 Candidatus Chordibacter forsetii | reverse complement strand
CCTCATGGTGGAGACTGCCTCAGAAAGTCCATGCTCAATAGACCGGCAAATAATACTGTGACCGATATTAAATTCGGTCACCTTGTTTAATTTCTTGGCACCGGTTACATTTTCATAATTAATTCCGTGCCCAGCATTAACCTGCAATCCAAGAGAAAGCCCCACATCCATACCTACCTTAAGAGTGGAAAATTCTTTATCACGCATTTCTGGATTCGGCCAAGCTCGAGCAAAACTCCCCGTGTGTAACTCCACCCAAGGTGATTCTATTTTGGCGGAAGCTTCCAATTGAAGGGGATCTGGATCAATAAACATACTAGTAGGTATATTTTGTTGGGTAAAAGCTTCAACCGCTTCTCTTGAACGCTGCAAATTACCCACCACATCCAGCCCGCCTTCAGTGGTTACTTCCATTCGGTTTTCTGGAACCAGGCACACGCTGTCCGGCTTGAGGGAAAGAGCAAGTTCAACCATTTCTGAGGACAAGGAAACCTCCAGATTCAGCCGGGTTTTTTTTCGTTCTAAATACCTTTGTACATCTTCCACCTGAACATGACGGCGGTCCTCTCGAACATGCATGGTTATACCATCCGCACCGGCGTCCTCTGCCAACCAGGCCATGGCAGCAGGATCAGGTTCCACAAAGCCACCATGGGTGTTAGCTTCGTCTCGGTATCTAGCCTGTCGCAAAGTTGCAACATGATCAATGTTCACTCCTAATAAAATCACTACAACCGATAATAAGTTTTTTTAGGCCAAACTCAATCGACTTTGCTCAAATTTGTTCGATTGCTGGATCTTTGGTTCCTTCAGAATATTTCGCAGAAAGCGGGCACGATGATGTTCTGTGGGACCTTGTTCTTCCAAAGCCTTCAGATGAACGGGTGCTCCATATCCCTTGTTCGATGCAAATCCATAATGAGGAAATTGGCGATCCAGTTGCCGCATACTTTGATCACGGGTGACCTTGGCCAACAGAGAGGCCATGGCCACAGCCAGAGAAATAGTATCTCCCTTGATCAATCCCATGTGACGAATAGGTAAGCGTTTCATCGGCCGACCGTCTACCAGCACCCGCCACTGCAAATCCTCTGTAACATCCTGAGTAAATAAATCTGCCTCGTGTTTCTTAGAGGGGAGCCAAAGCCCATTGCTTATTACAGATGCTGCCTCCATTGCCCGTTGCATGGCCAAACAAGTCGCCCCGACAATGTTATGCTCTTCAATTTCCTCAACCGTTGCCGAGCCTGTAGCTCCAAAGAGTTTCCCTTCAACTATCAAGCTTTGTATTTTTTGGAAAAGGATATTTCTTTCCCCTTCAGAAAATTGCTTGGAGTCATTTATTTTTTCGACCGCTTTTCGATTTTTTGAGTCAGCAAAAAACGAACTTGGCAAGATTGTACAACCTGCCACCACTGGTCCTGCCAAGCATCCCCGACCTGCCTCGTCTACTCCCACAATACCTGACACTCCTTTGACGAGTTTGCGATCATGAGTCCATCGCGGATTAGGCATTATTTTCTTCTCCAATTCGGATTCCAAGCCTTTTTAGCGGGCGGAGTTTTGCCCATCGCCTCATAAGCTGTCTTGAAATGAAGTTTACAAAACTCGCCCATTCGCTCCTCCCCGAGCTGTTGAAATAATTCCCGGGCCGCCTGTTTGGCTTGAGAACCTGAGCCCTTCGGTAAGGTACGACCGGATAATTCCTCAAGTTTTTTCATTTGTTCGAGCCAGGTAGCCCGAGCGATAATGGAGGCCGCGGCCACCACCGGATCTTCCTCCGCCTTGGTTCTCATCTTTAAATCAAAGGTGGAATCCTTGACATACTGTTGAACAAGTGGCTGCTTGGAAAATTGATCGAGGAGTCCCCATTTTGGCTGCCTTACTTCCAAGGCATCCAAAAGAGCACGACCATGCAACCATGCAAGTAACTTGTTTAAATTCTGCCCAAATTTATCATAAAGTTCATTGTATTTGGGCATGCCAGAATAAGCGGTCTTTACGACTACACCTTGAGTTTCTTTAATCTGCTTTGCCATTTTAACAATGGCTCCATCTGTTATGGTCTTACTATCTCGAATGCCTGCATCCATCCACTTTCGTACCATATCTCCATCTGCGATAACACAGGCAGAAACCACTGGGCCGAACAAATCGCCCTTTCCACTTTCATCCAGACCGGCATGTGGATCAAACCATTCCGGATTATTGACCTCTTCATAACCAAGCAAAAATTCACCGGTTACTTCAGGTTCCAAAATATTACTAACAAAATCCTCCGTTTTTCCTCCCTGCACCACGAGTTTGCCACTTTCATAAGCAACCACCTTTACCCCATCTCCATTAAAGGCATGCCGGGCGTATGGAACCTCCCGGGTTGGCCAACCTCGCCCCTCTAATGCTGCGCCCAGCTTGTCCATCTGTCCACCGGTCAATTTGAGGGTGTAGGAGGTTTTCTTTTTTGTTTGCTTGCCTGATTGATTATTTGCCGGACTTGCCATTTCACCCTTATCCATGAGAAAGAGAGTTAAAAAACGCAACAGCCAAGCATGGAAAAATCTCTTAAAACCACATGGATTCAATCCGAAGAAAAGCTCGGACAATATCGAATTGCACTGCTTAGCTGGTTTGACGAACAAAGAAGGGATCTTCCTTGGCGACAAGATCCTTCCCTATACAAGACTGTGGTTTCGGAATTTATGCTTCAACAAACAAGGGTATCCACAGTCATTCCCTATTTTAAAAATTGGTTAAATAAATTCCCCGATTTTTATTCTCTCAGCCAAGCTGATGAGAAAGAGGTTCTTAAAGCCTGGGAAGGATTGGGTTATTACTCCCGTGCCCGCAATCTTCACCAATTGTCCAAAACCGCCGCAAACTGGAAACATCCACCATTGTCTATAAAAGAGTGGCAATCTCTGCCCGGAGTCGGGCCCTACATTGCCGCTGCAGTTACCAGTATTTCCTTAGATCAACCCGAAGCTGTTTGCGACGGGAATGTGGTGCGGGTACTCAGCCGACTCTTTGCCATTTCCGAAACTTTTAAGGACGGTTCAACCGCACAGAAAAAACTTCGTCCATTGGCCCAAAAGCTTATTAATATCGGTCGCCCCGGAGATTATAACCAGGCAGTCATGGAAGTCGGTGCAACCGTTTGCCATCGTTCATCTCCCTTGTGCTCAATCTGCCCGATTCTTTCCCACTGTGAGTCAGGTAGAAAAGGGGACTGGGAAGACCGTCCCAAAATCGCCCGCAAAGCAAAACAAACAGCCTGTATTCGGAGGTACTGGATTGAGTCCCAAAGCAGTCTGTTAGTTCATGCCTCAAAAAAAACACGACTGCAAGGAGTCTATGAACTGCCCGACAAATTACCTTACTCAGGAAATTTCAAGGATCTAAATAGCCAGGTTTTGGCTATCCGTAAGCGAACCATTGGTCGTATCGAATACACCGAGGAAATTCATCAACCACCCCAAATCCCTCTTTTGCCAGATCCCCTACCCGAAGGATATACTTGGATGAAATGGTCGGAACTAAAAAACTTCACTCTCTCAGCTCCTCACCGAAAATGGATTGAGGAACTATGGGTCTAACGATTTCTCCAAAAGTAAAAGATACACGGAATAAAAGCGACCAAGGTTCCATAGAAATAAATCTGCCAAACTTCTTTAAAAAAATAGGTGTATGAAAGAAGAAAGACTGAACAAAGCAGGGTGACAAAGGAGGGGTGTTTTCTAGAATATTTATAGTACCCCAGACCTATTGCGAAAAAGATCAAAATACCGAACAATCTTTCAAAACTCACGGTTTACAAAAAGACTAATTTCGAACAACTTCCACAAACTCTTGGATGACTCCATCAAAAGATCCATTGGAAAAAAACACCACCATTGATTTGAGTTTCGAAGCACTATCAAATTCATCTCTAAGAAAGTCTCCCATTTTACGGTTGCTTTCAAAGGCATTTGCTAGCCTTCCCTTTGCCTTGATAAACTTTACAATCTCTTGGGTATCTATTCTTTTTTCTGGAGCAATTCGTTCGACCCTGTGAACTTGTCCAATCAAGGCATGATCAGCCAATGCGAGGGACTCCGCGAAACGATCCTGAAAAACATTGGTCACCGCGGTATTACTACGGGGTTCAAAACAGGCAATAATTTTTCTGTCTGGCCAACGGGACCGCAGGGATTCCAATGCTCCAGAAATTGCGGTTGGATGATGGGCGAAGTCGGATAAGACCAATAAATTTTCCTGGTCTAATAAAACTTCCTGACGGCGCTTCACTCCCCGACAGTTCGAATAATCAATTTCTTTGGTTCCTAAAAATGGATTTTCAAAAACAGACTGCTTTTCCCGATCAAAAGATTGAACGAGGGACGCGGACAACATAGCCATCGCTAAATTTCGGGCATTAAAAAGACCGGGCATGCCAAACCTTATCTGCCTGACCAATTTTCCCCGCCAAACCAAATCAAACTGGCTCCCAGTTGTATCTTCATTAAAGTTGGCAATTACCAAGTCGTTGGATTTTTCCACGCCAACAGAAAATACTTCAGTCCATGGAGAATCAGGCAAGGCGAGCAGGTTAGGATCATCTCCATTTCGTAAAACATATCCATTCGATGGAACAATCCGTAAGAGATGAGAAAAACTGCGTGATATATCTTCCAAGTCCCGAAAAATATCTCCGTGATCAAATTCCAGGTTATTGAGAACCAATATGCGTGGACGATAATGGATAAATTTGCTGCGTTTATCAAAAAATGCGGAATCATATTCATCTCCTTCAATTACAAAGGGGGCAGACAAACCACCAAGTTCATTACCAGCAGGCAGGTCGAGCGGTACTCCTCCAATCAAATAACCAGGATTTATCGCGGATGAATGTAAGGAATATGCGGCTAGTGCTGTGGTTGTGGTTTTTCCATGAGTTCCTGCAACCACAATGGAAGAACGGTTTCCAATCAAATCCTCGCCAATTAATTGAGGCAAAGAAACAAATGGAGTCTCTCGATCAATTAAAAGTTTTTCTACCTGTGGATTTCCCCGGGAAACTGCATTGCCCACTACCACACGGTCTGGCTGCCAGTTAGTCATTTCTTCTTCAGCAAAGCCTTCAAATAATTGAATGCCAGAATCTTCCAACACCTCGGACATAGGTGGATAAACCCCAGCATCGGAACCCGCCACTTCGTGGCCCATTTTTTTGAGCAATACAGCCGCATTACCCATAGCCGTTCCACATATTCCAATAAAAAATACCCGCATAGAAACATTGAAAATAGGGCGGATGGAAGAAAGGCAAAGACAAATTGCCTCGACTTCATCAAATGATTCAAGAAAACCAATAGAGAATGAATGAAAAAAACCTTAACATTCTCGTCCTTGGCAGTGGTGGGCGCGAACACACACTTGCCAAAATCTGTTCTCAAAGTCCCCTCGTTGATGAGGTTTTAGTCGCTCCTGGCAACGGAGGTATCGAGCAGGAATTCCGTGTCCTTCCCCTAGCTGTGGAAGACAACGAAAGTATTTTAAATATAGCGAAAGAGGAAGAGATCGATCTTGTAGTGGTCGGCCCCGAAGTTCCTCTCTGCAATGGGGTGGTCGACGCCTTGAATGAAGCGGACGTCCTTGCCTACGGGCCCAATGCTGCCTGTGCAAGACTCGAGGGAAGCAAAGCATTCTCCAAAGACTTTCTTGCCCGACATAACATTCCGACCGCTGAATATGGCAATTTTTGCGAGGTCGAACCCGCACTTAAATATTTACAATCCTGCGCCCTCCCCGTGGTGGTAAAAGCTAGTGGCTTGGCCGCCGGTAAGGGCGTGATTATTTGCAACAGTAAAGAGGAAGCGGAAACAGAGATACACGACATGCTTAGTGGGAATCGTTTTGGTGCAAGCGGAAGCGAAGTGGTGATCGAAGAATTTCTAGAAGGAGAGGAAGCCTCCCTCCATTTAATTTGTTCAGGTGAAAATTATGTTACTCTGCCCATGAGCCAGGATCATAAAAAGGTGGGCGAAGGAGATACGGGTCCTAACACCGGGGGAATGGGAGCTTATGCACCCACATCATT
>NZ_CAXLML010000228.1:0-5577 GCF_964187505.1 Candidatus Chordibacter forsetii | reverse complement strand
TGTAACTTAAGGAACTGGAAAGAATAGAATCTAAGGATGAACTTATGAAAAAAACGCTAATTCTCATTGCGATCACCCTATCTGGATTGCTGGCTGTTAGCTCCCTGTTCTCAGCCAATTCAAATGGATCCATTTCCGTGCGGGTAGCCGCGTACAATGTGGAGTATGGCAAAAATGCTTCGCCTGAGGAAATTGGCAGAATGTTCAAACCCTACAACTTGGACATCGTCGGATTTAATGAAGTTCCGGATGGGGACTGGACAGCTCGAGTCGGCAAAGCCCTCGGGATGAAGTACACTTATGTGGGGAAAATTTCCTCGGCAAACCACAAGGATAAGTACAAATCAATTCTAAGTCGGACACCATTCGAAGCTACGGTCGAACATGAACTAAGTGTTGAGCGCAGGCGTTCATGGAATCCTGCTTCGTGTGTGAAAGCCGTTACAAAGATTGATAGTGTTCCATTCGCATTTTACTCCCTTCATATTTGCCGTTCGAAAGACAGTCATAATACGGGCCATGCCTACCGGTTGGCAAACGAGGTCTTGCCAAAGGAAAAGACGGACCAGGTTATTGTGCTAGGAGATTTCAATAACAACATGGGTGATGTGGCTATGAACATGCTTGAGGCATCAGGATATAGACCGACCTGGAAGGATCTGAAGATCGATGTCTCTAAGGAGTTTACTTATAATGCATTGGAGCCGGAACCGCAGAACAGTGGGGTGATTGACCATATTTTCTACCAAGGGCTTCCCGGTGCAAAGGTAACCGATGGTGGCATCATCGAATTAAAGAAGCCCCTTTCAGACCACAAACCCGTCTGGGCGGAAATCGCTTTTCCCCGCGATATCGAACGGTAAACTAAGAAAAGTTCAAATGATCAGATTTGAATAAGAATGTTTCTTTCGAAACCCACAGTCATTTCTGTTCTCAGTGGTCTTATCTGGGGAACTGCGGCTTATGGTTTACTTTCCAATGAATCTGCTTGGGGACGAGTTTCTGACTTCAGTTGGTTGTGCTTTATCCTCAGCCCAGTGGTTGGTGTGTTAGTTTATTATTGTTCTTATTGGATATTCTACCAAAGGCTTTGGCTACGAATTTTTTGGTCTATCCTTATGCTTTATTTTTCTTCTGGGTTACTTGCATTATTTTTAGGAATAGCAGATTTCTTTCACCCGCTTCGTTCCGAGACTGAAACTTGGTTCAGCCTCACTGAAGTACCTCTGTCTTTTTGGTGGGGAATCACCTTTACTCCATTCCTTTGGACTCTTTTTTTATTCGCATTTGGTAATCAGGAACTGATCAGATACTTGGTAAAAAAGAGCACAGTTTAAAAACAATCCTCCAAAACACCCAACATGCCCATCACCCTCACACCTATTACTCGCCGAAACTTTATCAGAGGTTCCCTAGCTCTTGGTGGTAGTGCATGGATCAAATCACATGCGATGGCCAGGCAACCAACCTTTGACCCCAACCGGGTTGCATTGCTTGCGGATACGCACATAAGTGCCAACCCCAAACAGTCTTACCCGGGCACTAAATGGCCAGGTACTCCGGTCAAGGAAGAGGAGCATGAATGGGTAAATATGGCGGATTGCCTTACTCAATCAGCCAGGGAAGTGATCGCCCTCAATCCGAGGCCAGCCAACTTAATCATAAATGGCGATTGTGCCCTAAGTCGGGGCACAGAGGCAGAGTACAAAGAATTCCTCCGTCTTGTTGAACCGATCCGTACAGCGGGCATTACGATTCACATAACCATTGGGAATCATGACACCCGGGAAAAACTCTGGAAACTTCTCCCTTTTCTCAAGAAGGAACAAGTGGGTATCCATGCGGATGTATTGGAACTTCCCCATGTCAACCTCATCCTGCTGGACTCCGGGAGAAGAGGAACCATGGAGGACAAACAGTTGGACTGGCTGGCTCAACAACTTGACCAACGCAAAGATAAGCCCGCACTTGTATTTGCACACTACAACCCATTGCCCACTCGCGGAATACGCCCAATCAGAGGAATGAAAAATGGTAAAGCTCTTCTAAAACTGATTGCCATGCGAAAGCATGCCAAGGCCTTTTTCCATGGGCATACTCATGAGTGGCAACAAAGTGTGGAGGGCTCTATCCATATCATCGCACAACCGCCAGTGAGTTATTATTTTGGAAAAGGCCATGCCCATGGGTGGGTGGATATGAACCTAAATGAAACAACAGCCGATCTTGAGCTGCGATGCATAGACCCCGTGCAAAAGCAGCACGGGGAAAAAAAGCAGATCTCTCTAAAGAGCTAGTTGAAGAGAAAATCCAACTAGGCAAACTTGTCGTAGGCCACGACCCGGTCATCGGCCAAACGGTCGCCTCGCTCCCATCCAGGTTGGGTTTCTTTACCCACCGGAATCATAAAACTTAGGGCGTAGCCTTCGGGGAGGTTGATCAATTTAGAAACTTTTTCCCCATCAAAACCGATCATGGGGCAACTATCGTAGCCCATATCATGGGCGGCAAGCATCAGAGTCATCCCTGCAAGTGCAGAGGAACGAATGGCTTCGTCGCGGATTAGACGATCATTTCCCTCATAGAAGGTACGAATCATCGGTCCGAGCATATCTTGCACTTCTTGGGGAGCATGCCCCCAGTATTTCTTTGGGTCTTCGAGATGTGCATTCAAGTCTGCACAAAGGATAAAGAGTACGCTGGCATCGGTTACATGTGCCTGATCCCAGGCTTCCGCCCGAATTTGTTGGCGCAGTTCAGGATCGCGAACCACAAGCAGTCGGTAGTTTTGCATGTTAAAGGAAGACGGGGCCAACTTGGTAAGACGTATTAGTTCGGCGAGGTCTTCCTCGGGCATAACATGATCCGGGTCGTAGTTCTTAACGGACCGGCGGGATTCGATGGCTTCAGATACTTTCATCAGGAAAAGTAGTAGGTTTGAATTAATTCACAAAGGAGACCAATTGGTTCTCCCGAATCTTTTTCTTTATGGTTTTACCATCCACTTTGTATTCCAGGTCTAAGGTTTTGACCACGCCACCAGCTGGGTCTTTACCTGCCAATTGGTTGGTCATTTCGAATTCATAGCTCATGGAATCGACTTTCTTTTGGAGGGCGGATTTCAGATCCATTTGCTTCTTAGGATTTCCTTCCTGACCATAAACTGCTCGAACAATCTCGATAGCGAGTTTTTTGATCGGTCTAAAGATTTTGTGTTTCCGATCCCCAGTGGACACGAAGTAAGCAAATAAGTCCTTCAATTCCTCCGCATTCATCGAGTTGATTAACCCACCAGGCATCATTGAAAGTTTTGAACCTTTCTTGGATGCAACCTTGGATTTTTCAACCTTCGTCAGGGTGAGGGGTTGCAGGCCAGATTGCACAAGGGAGTAGTAACCATCTTCTTCGGATACAATTTTACCAATCATCAAAGAACCGTCCTTCATGGTTAGTTCGTGCTGTTCGAACTGGTTGGAGACGACCATGTTTGGATGAATGGTGGATTCAAGAATCGCTTTGTAATCCATGCGTTTGGCCAGGTTGGTGAGGTCGGGGCCTACTCCGCCTCCCTCATCTCCGAAGCGGTGACATGCCACACAAAGACCTGCAGAGTACATTTTTTTCCCATTGGCAAAGTTTCGCCCTTTGAGCGGTTCCTTATTCAATACATCCAAGCCAGAGTCCACAGTCCATGCAACGCCCGGGCCTTTCGCCCTCGGCAGTTTTGATAAGTCGATGTCTTTAATTTCTCCGGTCAGATACTGGAGTGCGAGCTTGTCCTTATCAGGAACATTGGCGATGGCAGATTCGCGAATTTTGTTTAGGTACCCTGAAAAATAGTTTCCCCCTTTTTTAGAGAGCAATTCTTTAAGCTCTCCAAGGTAAGCTTTACGCTGATCCATTGACCATCCGTTGGTTACATCTTTGAGACAGAATAGGAAGTGGATATTAAGGACATTAGGTGCAACATTTTCACTCATCGCAGCAAGAATGGTTTTACCATAGTGTCCGCCCCGCTTGATCATTTCGGGATCATATTTGGGCACGGAAATCTTGGTGGTTTTCATTAGGTCGATAGTTTTGCTGACCACCGATGGATGCTGGAGGTAGCAAAGGACCCGGCAAAGCTCCTCGTTTAAATTATCGTCGGTAGTAGGGTAGTGGGGATCAAGTTGTTTGCCTAAGGCAATAATTTGTTTCTCGGTGGCTTTACCAGCTCGACTCATGATCACGGAATAAGTACGCAGAAGGGCAAGCTTGCCGGTTTTATCGAGTTTGTTGAAGTCAACTTTCAGCAGGCGGTCAATGCTTGGCTGTTTACTTCCATCAAAATCACAACGGGCAAGGCCGAGCAAAGAATGGATAGCAGCGATATCGTTGGTTTCGTTGTAGGCTTTATCTGCCCAGGTTTTAGGGTCCTGCCACTCAATGGCAATTCGTGCGGCATAACGCAGATGATAATCTTCACTGCTGAGGTAAGACCATACCGATTCGATTGCTTTTGGATTGGGTGCTCCATGAAAAGATTCAAGACTATGCCTTGTTTTTCTAGCTTGGTAGTGCTTGCTGGATGTATCCAGGGGGGATAGCTCGGTTGACTGATTTCCTGTGTAGCGTACTCGGTAGAGGTAAGACTGACCTTTCCTTCCTCCGACGCAGAAATACATGTGTCCGTCTGGTCCGATGTCCACATCAGTAAGGGCAAGAGAGCCATTGATGTTGGTCACAAATGTATCGACTTTTCCTTTGTATGAGGATCCGTCCGGCTTTAGATGCATTGCATACATGGTCGCGAAAGTCCAGTCGCAGAGGAAGATAGCGTCACGATAATGGGTGGGAAACTTGGCGTTGGTGCCGGCGATCACCCCGACCGGGCAACCCGGTCCAATGTCAACAACCGAACCAACGGTATCAGGAAAGTACTTTCTCCATTTCTTAGAGGTGGCACGCCAACCATTCTCCCCACCGGACACACCGTGGTTTACTCTGGTTGGACGATACCATGGAGCACCCATGTCCCACTCCATGTCGGCATCGTATACAAACATTTCACCATCTCGGTTGAGGGCAAAATCACAGGGGTTACGGTAGCCCATATTGATCATTTCCCGGTTGGAGCCGTCTGGATCCAAACGGATGACCCATCCGCCGGGTGCCTTTCCGTTACCATTATGACCATATGCGTAGTTTTCCAAAAGGACATCATCCTTCCAGTTTGTGGGGATGCGGGAGGTTTGAAAGGGTGGGTTACGGGCGTAATTGCCGGCTACAAAGTAGAGACCTGTGCCATCTTCGGTAACGATGAGGGAGTGCGGACCATGTTCCCACCCGCCACTCAAGCGAAATAATTCCTCTTCTTTTCCATACTCTCCACTCTTAGAAACCGGTACTCGGACCACCCGTTTTTGTGAAACCATGTAGAGGTGATCAAACGCGTAGAGCATACCCCACTGTCCACTGTTGAGAGGCAGCTTGGTGATGCCGGATTCAGAAAGAGTCTTACCGATTTCGGGGAGCTCGATCAGGAAGGTGCCGGCGTTGTCTTGGTCAGATACAACCAATCGGCCTTTGTGATCG
>NZ_CAXLML010000227.1:0-7016 GCF_964187505.1 Candidatus Chordibacter forsetii | reverse complement strand
CATCTTCCAAGTTTGCCGAGGGTTTTGTATCAAGAAACAAAGCGTGTCCTGGATTGAAGAAATCTGGTGATCTTCCTTCAGCATTAAGTCCAGATAATATGTTGGAGAAATCCAAGTCCCGTAACCGCTTGACATTAGTTTCAACTACCCTGGCTTCCCATTCTCCCCGGGATTCCCCAGAGTTTGTCAGGGTAATGGTTTTAGATGTCTCATCTCCAGGTTCTAAGTTTAACTGAATCGAATCAGGAAGGAAAGTTATCGCAGGAGGGGTAACTGCCTTCATCGTCAATATGACATTAACCTCCGGATAGTTCGGGTCGTTTGACTTTATCGTTAAGCTAGCGGATATATTTTCACTTACTCTTGGTTGTCCCAACACCTCGACAACTTCCTCCATTCCTGGATCTAAACTGAACTCTGCAGTATTGGAAGAAAAGGCTGGGTGACCAAAGGTCAGTTCTTGAATCAAGAGCGAATCTGTGCCGTCGTTTTTAACTTTTATGGACATGGTACGATTCTTACCAATCCATACTTCTCCGAAATCTAATGAAGATGGATTGACCAGAATTTCAGGACTTCCGGTAACCGTAAGGTTAACAGGAATTTCGATATGAGAGGCCAAAGGATCGTTAGTACCGAGAGTCACAATCGCATTCTTTGTACCCGCGACAAAACCGGATGCATCAATTGAGAAATCAAGATCTGTTTTAGTACCCGCACCAACAACGCCCGAAGCGGGACTAACGGTTAACCAATGGGGCGATGTTGCTTGCAAAGCGTTAAACAAATTCAATCGTCCGGCAGCAACCATTTTGCCTTCAAAATCTTCGATCGGATCGATCGAGTTCATCAGTATATTTTTTAGTTCTTGATGGTTTGAGGAAGGGCTTTGTGAAAGAAGTACCGCGGCGGCACCAGTGACATGGGGCGTGGCCATCGAAGTTCCGCTCATGTAGGCTGTACCTCCGTTGGGAACCAAGTTTAGAATGCTGGTTCCGGGTGCTGCCAAATCGACAGTGTTTTTTCCAAAGCAAGAGAAATAGGCGAGCTTATCCTCAGGGTCCGATGCAGCGACGGAGATAATGTTGGCTGAGTCGAAGTTCGCGGGGTAGTGCGGGTTCTGATCATTGTCTGAACCGCTGTTTCCTGCTGCAGCACAGAATAAATGACCAGCATCTCCGGCTTGAGTAATAACATCTTTCAATGCCTGGCTGTATCCGCCTCCTCCCCAGCTGTTATTACTGATCGGTATTTCCATAGCTACACAGTAGGCAATTGCATCAATTGCATCTGAAGTGTAACCCCAGCCACCGTCTGCTAGAAATTTTAGGGCGGCTAATTTAGTATGCCAGGCAACTCCAGAAACTTGTTTGTTGTTGTTAGTTGCAGCAGCAATGGTTCCAGCAACATGAGTACCATGATTATGGCCATCCATTGGGTCATTATCAGAATTAACAAAGTCCCAACCATAAATGTCATCTACATAACCGTTCCCGTCGTCATCAATTCCGTTATTAGCTACCTCTCCAGGATTATTCCAAATATTTCCTTCTAAGTCTGAGTGAGTATAGTCAATCCCTGTATCGATTACTGCAACGACTACAGATTCAGACCCCTTCGCCAGGTCCCATGCCTGCTCTGCTTGAATTTTTTCTAATGCCCATTGGTCGGATAAGTCTGGATCATTTGGTAATGCGGAACGGCGGACAAGGTAATTTGGCTCAGCAAATTCTACCGCTGGATCTTGGCTTAATTGCTCGGCTAAATCGGCCAGTTCTAAGCCTTCTTCTGCCTGAACTAAGACCATATTCATTGCCGAAAGAGCTTTGGCAGTAGTGCCTGGTGTTCTTGCTGAAGCCAAAGTCTTTTGGATAGAGAATCTTTCACCCAGTCCACTAGCGTTTTCAAAGTTTGTTTTGCCTGTTTTGAAGGCAACAATTAACTCCCTAGGAGCATGCTCATTTGCAAAAGGATCTTCTGGAATGATTTCTCCGGACTCTGCATTTTGTTCGTTAAATTTAGTAGCTGCTGAATTTTGAGTGCTACTCCGAATTTCTTTTACCGTGTAGGAGCCTGCAGCTAGGCCTTGGTAGTTTTCAAGGGCAACTTGTTTGACCGTTGTATTGCCTGCTTCCACCGAAACATTCAAGACCTCAGGAACTACTTTCAATTTTGGAGTGGCTAAGCCTTTCCCGATTAATTCGATGGTGTTCGGAGAATTTTGTGCATTAGACTTTAATATTCCGGATGCTAGGTAGTTGTCCCCACTGCCAGGTTGGAAGGTTACCTTAAACTTTTCTGACTCTCCGGGTTGTAAGGCAAAGTTTTGAAAGTTTGATTGGAAAGCTTGATGGTCGATGGTTAAGCTTTCCAAAACAATTCCCGCGTTACCTAAGTTCGTAATTTCCAGTTCTTTACCTTTACTTAAGCCCACCTCAACAGTGCCAAAATCCATCACTGCTGGAGCAATCGCAATAGTTCGATCCTCCTCGATCGTCAATGAGACTGGTATAGTGACTATTTTCTTACCTGGATCGTTACTGCTAAGCTCTAGTTGGGCTTCATAGGATCCGGCACGAATTGAACCCGCTTTTAAAGTCAAATTAACGGACTCAGATTGTCCGGATTCAATGGTTCCTTGAGATTTGGAAGTGTGGAGCCATTTCGGAGAAGTCGAGATGCGGACGGTTGAGTCGGATTTAATTTGTTGGTTGTTGTAAGCAACGAGCAATCCAATATCCGCAGAGGCATTTTGAATACCGGTTGTTGCCCGATCGATTGGACCGTCCATATTCTCGTACTTTAAACGAATAACCCCCCCAGCATTTAAATTAATTTGAAAAGTATATTCTCCTTGTCCTGAAAAATCTTGTACTTTGTCGTATTGAACGGTTAATCCATTTTCATCGGATGAGTAATAAATATTTCCACCTCGAGACGGATCTAAATCGCTTGCAAATGCTGCGATCAAATTACCCGCCATCATATTTGTGGGCAAAGGGAAGTGATTGTGATCTGAGAATCCTTGACCAAGAGTTAAATATCCGTTCGAGCTAACGAACACCTGGTCAAAAGAATTCTCGTAAAAATCGATAGAGAAGGGGAGTGTGAGGCGAGTAAATCCGTCATCAGTTGAAGACAATTCCTCAAGTAATATACCGGTGGTGGAAATATCAGTCCAAATATGATCGGGTCCAGCGTTTTCGCTAGAGTCGCTCCAAGTGTAACCATGGTAATCTGGGCCCCCGCCTAAAGTTGAAACTGGGGAACCGTTCCTTTTGTCAACTGTTCCCTTTAACAAAGGGGCAAAGTGATCGGATGAAAAAACTGTTCCTAAGGAAAATGAACTGCCCATAAGCCCGTTAGCTCCCTTCAAGGACCAATTCAGGCTACTGCCTCCGGTATTTTGTAAATTTAGGGCAAATTGACTTTGCTCATTCATATTGATGGTTGCCGAAATACTTTGGGGATTATGAACGATTTTTGGAGCCATTGCCGCACTCCCAGTCATTGGTAGGTTTCGCACGGTGAATCCGTTCTCATCCGTAAATACCATTCCATTTGTTTCAAAAGCTCCTTCATTCAGAGGGGTGAAGTAGATTTTAGCAGAAGTTTTTTCTCCGGAAGCCAGGGTTATTGGAAAATCGAGGTGATGAGAAAAAGAGGAACCGGAAAACGCCATCCGGGTAATCGTAATTGGATTTGTACCGGCATTGAAGACTTCCACTAATTTTTCACTAGAATGACCGACAAAAACACTTCCAAATTCAAGATTTGCAGGACGAAATACAAGCCCTCCATCTTCACTTAATCGTTCGGCAGACACCTTGATGGCAACCTCTGGTTGGTCGGGGTCATTGGAAACAACGTCAATCAATGTTTCTTCATAGTTTGAAGGCATTTGACTGGCATTTACTTGAACGAGGACTTCCATCGTTTGTCCTGCTGCTAAGGATCCTTCACTAATTTCATCGAAAATAAGCCAGGGTGATGAATTTCTTTGCTGTATCGAGTAAATGAGATTTCCGTCACCCGAATTGTTCAAGACCATTATTTGTTCTTGAATCTCTTGATCTTGGAGCCCGAAATGTAAACTGTTCGGTTGAACAGAAAGGTTTGGAGTGGTCACCACTTGGGCATTCAAAGGTATACTTAGGTTGGATTCATTACTTGCATCACTCGTTACTTTAAGATTTGCAGTAAATAAACCTTCAGCAGGACCGGAGAAACTTACGGTTCCTGCTTTTGCGGTGTTAGGTTCAAGTACAAATGGAGTAGGGAAGGAAAGCTCAAAAGGAAGAGATTCATCATTTTGATTAAAGATAGAAATATCATTTACGGTTGTGTTTGCATTTCCTCGGTTGCTCAGAACCACTTCCAGTTTTTGGCTTTCTTCTTTCCCTAGAACTCCAAAGTCCAATGAGCTTGGCGTAGCAGAAATTAGGTTTTCCTCAGGAGGTTCGTTGGAGAGAGCTTGAAAGACATTGAGGCGACCTCCGGTTAGGCATTTCTCCAAGAGGGAATCCTCATTATCTACATTCTCCAATAAAGCATCTTTTACTTGGGCTGATTGCCATTCGGGATTAGCCGCAAGGATCAAGGCATAGGCTCCTGCAACATGGGGTGTGGCCATGGATGTTCCAGAATAACTGGCGTATCCGTTCCCGGGAATTGTGCTTAGAATGTTTACTCCTGGAGCAAACAAATCAACACTGGTTTTACCGTAGCAAGAAAAGTAGGCACTCTTGGCAAAATGATCGTGAGCACCCACGGAGATCACATTTTCGGATTCATAGGAAGCGGGATAGCTGGGGTAAGCATCGTTGTCACCTGCATGATTTCCAGCAGCGGCCACAAATCCAATGCCAGCAGCAGCAGCTTCATCAATGGCGGTTTTCATAGAGGATGAATATCCTCCTCCTCCCCATGAGTTGGAGGTCAGATCTACACCAATCTTCGTTGCATATGCGATGGACTTGATACCATCGGAAAGGTATCCCCCGCCGGATCCTCCCAGAAACTTAAGCCCGACCATAGAAACTTTCCAACTAACTCCGACTACTCCTTTACCATTATTTCCTACCGCCCCTATTGTTCCAGCACAGTGAGTCCCGTGTGAATTATCATCGTGTGGGTTGTTGTCATTATTGTAAAAGTCCCATCCGTGGATGTCATCGATATAACCGTTTTGATCATCATCAACCCCGTTACCCGCAATTTCGTTCGGGTTTGTCCACATATTTTCATTTAAATCTTCATGATTACGATCAATTCCAGTATCGATAATTCCAACGAGTACATCCTTACTGCCAGTTAAAAGATCCCAAGCTTCGGGACCGTCTATATCCTTATCAGAACCCCCACCAGTTTGACCTGTGTTATGAAGGCCCCACAATTCAAGCAACCTTGGATCGTTGGTGTTTTTGATGGCGTAGACGAAGTAATCCGGTTCTACAACTTCGACAAATTCGTCCAATTGTTCGATCGCATTTTGTTTAGTAATTACTTCGTCTAAGCTTGAGGGGTTATTAAGAGAAACGATAAAGTTTACTTCACTTAGTTTTTCTTTTATCGATAAATTCAAAGAAGCCAGGCGGTTTTCAAATTCAAATAGATCAACATCTGGACGGACTTGAAGAATTAAGTGAGTCGCAACTTGTGCTTGGACTGATTCAACACTCTCCGTTGCCTGGTTAAATGACTGACCCTTTTCCTGGACCATCATGAAAGGGTATTTTAGGTTTGTCTCAATTAAGGTTAGTCTGGTTTCAAGCCCACCGGGCAGATTGGATGGAATAATTTTTGTATCCATCGTATCGATGGTAACCCCCTCAAGTATTTCTAATGCTCGGTTTGCCGTCTTTGTTTTCGTTAAAACCTTTTCTTCTTTGGCCTTTAAAGGATTTAAAACCGCTAATTCTTCGTTGTCTAAAGGTTCCTTGTACTTGTCTGGTGTCTGCGGGTATTGCCTGTCGGGTGATGTTTTTTTCAATGCTACCCTTGGTTGGGTGCTATTTGCTGAGAATTGATCTTCGTCTTCTTTTGTCTCAATAAAGAGAATGATTGAAGCGACGATTAGGAACGAGAGGGGGAATAAGAATTTCTTCATAATAGGCGAGTGTTATTGATGCAAATACACTAAATATGCAAATATGGAAATATGCAAGAAATAAAATTACTTTCTTACGGATCCACTAAAATATTTTCGGCAAAACCTTTGATCTAGTATCGATTTGTGTTCTAGGCACAGCAGGCCCAGGGGAAGGCTCTTTTTTTGTATCAGTTGCGTAGGATTAGCCTGCTTTGAAGGATCAGCCCATCTTGCTGGTTTTCAAAACAAGTACATTAGATGGGGGGAACTCAATTTCGACTTCCTCAGCTAATGCCTTAATCAAGACAGAGAGACCTAACTACTAGTCGTCCTTAGCAAAAGTGAATAAACAGAAGAAGTGTTACGACCCAGTAAGTGAATCTGTAAACTGACCAAACTTTATGTTCAGAGGAGAAAACCTTAGATGAATTCGTTTATCAAATTCTCAAGCATTTCCTGGCGCCCGCTAGCCAGGCTAGGTTCGCCATGGGCCAATGCATGGGCTTCCAATTCCTCAAAGGTGCAGGATCCAGATTCAACTTTGGCTCCTACATTGGAATCAAAGCTGGAGTAGCGCTCTTGCACAAAATCTGCCAGGCGACCGTCTTCGCGTATGGCTTGGGCGATCTTTAGTCCACGGGCAAAGGTGTCCATTCCACCAACATGGGCATGAATCAAGTCGATGGGTTCATGGGATTCCCGACGACGTTTGGCATCGAAGTTAAGACCCCCGGTAGTGAAGCCTCCTGTATTTAATACAACAAGCATGACTTGGGTGGTGAGATACAAATCAGTGGGGAATTGATCGGTGTCCCAACCAATCAAGGTATCTCCGCGATTGGCATCAATACTTCCAAGTTTTCCGGCATTGGCGGCCACGGTGAGCTCATGCTCCATAGTATGACCTGCGAGGGTGGCGTGGTTG
>NZ_CAXLML010000226.1:0-3838 GCF_964187505.1 Candidatus Chordibacter forsetii | reverse complement strand
ACAGTTTGGTCCGATCAAACGGGTATTGGAAGTAGCCAAGCGGGCCTTTACCTCTGACATATCACGCACTGGGATACCTTCAGTGATGGCAATAACTAGAGGAATTTCCGCATCGATTGCTTCGAGGATAGAATCGGCAGCAAAGGGAGGAGGCACATATATGGCAGCCACATTAGCGCCTTCCCTATCTACAGACTCCTGGACTGTATCAAATACAGGTACAGAGTCCTGAAATTTTTGTCCACCTTTGCCAGGGGTGACTCCGGCTACGACATTAGTGCCATACTCTATGCACTGATTGGTGTGAAAGCTACCGGCGCTACCGGTGATTCCTTGAACCACCAACCGGGTGTCTTTGTTTACGAGAACGCTCATTGTAAAATCTCTTGGTAAAAGGGGTGTTAATTAAGATTGGGCAGCCAGTTTGACAATTTTTTCGGCAGCTTCGGCAAGGGTGTCCGCAGGCTCGAGTGCCAAACCACTGTCAGCAAGAATCTTTTTACCCTGCTCCACATTGGTTCCTTCCAATCGTACGACCAAGGGAACCTTCATATCTAACTTGCGAGCCGCATTGACAATGCCAGTCGCAATAACATCGCACTTCATAATTCCACCGAAAATATTAACCAGAATCGCTTTGACCGCATCGTCCGATACCAAAATCCGAAAAGCATTTTCTACCTGCTCTTCATTAGCACCTCCACCAACATCTAAAAAGTTAGCAGGGGATCCACCGTAATGCTTGATAATATCCATCGTGGCCATGGCCAATCCAGCACCATTAACCATGCAGGCAACATTTCCGTCTAAAGCGATATAATTGAGATCAAACTTGGAAGCTTCCACTTCCTTTGGGTCTTCTTCGCTGATATCGCGCAGTTCTACTACATCGGGATGACGAAAGAGGGCGTTTGAATCAAAATTTACTTTAGCGTCCAAAGCTAGCACATCACCTGTTGGGGTAAGCACCAATGGATTGACTTCCACCTGGGAACAATCCTTAACCCAGAAAAAGTCGTACAATTTAGATACAAGCTTCACACATTGCTTGAAAGAATCCCCTCTTAATCCTAATGAAAATGCAACCTGGCGGGCTTGATACGGACGAATACCTAGAGAAGGATCAATTAAAATCTTGGTAATTTTCTCTGGTGATTTTTCAGCGACTTCCTCGATATCGACCCCACCCTCAGTGGAAGCAATAATTATGGGTTTGGAAGTTGCTCGGTCGCTCAATATTGCTAAGTAAAATTCCTTATCGATATCGGAAGCCTCGGTGAAATAGACTGTACCTACTTCTTTACCTTCATCCCCTGTCTGTTTGGTCACCAAAACATTTCCGAGCATCGACGCTGCCTTTTCCCGAGCTTCCTCAGAGGAGGACACCACATGGACGCCTCCTTTGAACCCATTAGTAAAGGTGCCTTTACCACGACCGCCGGCATGAATTTGGGCCTTTACCACCACAGCTTGGCCGGGGGGAAAGGATGCGAGAGCTTGATCAATTTGATCCGCTGATTGAGCGACCGTGCCATTGGGCACAGTTACCCCGGCATCGGCGAAAAGTTGCTTTGCTTGGTATTCGTGTACATTCATCTGAATAAAAAAGACCAAAGGTTGTCACTCTTCCGATATCGTTCAAGCCTTTTCACTCCATTTATAGAATCATCTATAAATTTTAGCTATTTGGAACTTGCTCGATGCGGTGAATCAAAAGAAAAACTAGGCATGATCAAATTTCTCTCCATTCTCCTGGTTCCCTTTTCTATGCTCCTTGGAAACTGGCCCCAATACCATGGCCCGATGTTTAATAAATCGGCTACTTTTTTGATTTCTCTGAATTCATCCAGCTTACTCGAAGCTTCTCCAAGTTGGACCGCGCCGACTCCACTTGGCTTTAGTTCCTTCTCCACTGCTGGAAAATCAGCTTTCACTTTAATAGCAGAAGAAGATGAGGACGGCTTATTGCGAGAGCTTTGCGTAAGTTTAGATTTATCTACAGGCAAAAGATTATGGCAAACTTGGTTGGGCATGGCCAGTTACGGACATAGCGGGGGCAATGCGGGCACTCCCAATAACTCAGGTGGTGACGGTCCTCGATCAACCCCATCGGTAAGCGAAGGACTTGTTTTTGTATATGATTCAAGTATGACTTTGCACTGTTTGTCAGCTCAGTCAGGGAAAACAGTTTGGAAAATCGATATTATCCGGGAACATAATGGTAAAAACATCACCTGGAAGAATGCATCTTCTCCCCTACTCGTTCATGACCTAGTTATAGTAATTGGAGGTGGTCCAGGGGAAAGTATGATCGGCATTGAGAGAAATACCGGAAAACTGCGCTGGAAGAACGGTAGCGAAACCGCCACCCATGCAACTCCAACCTACGCTACGATTCACGGGCAGGAACAGGTAATCTTCCTCTGCCGTTCAGGTCTGGTTTCTATTAATCCCTTAAACGGTAGGGAATTATGGAAGCAAGATTTTCCCTACAAAGTTTCAAGTGCGTCATCCCCAGTGGTGGCAGGCGAATATGTTTTTTGTTCTGCAGGATATGGAGTTGGAGCAGGTTTGTTCAAAATATCAAAAAAAAATCAGCTATTCAGCAGCAAGCAAATATGGCGCAAACGCAACGAAATGATGGTACATTGGAGTACCCCTTTATACTATAAAGGACACCTCTATGGAATTTTCGGTTTCAAGGAGTACGGAAAGGCACCCCTGCAATGTATTGATTTACTAACCGGAAAAATTCGTTGGAGCCAAAAAGGGTTTGGTCCAGGAAACTTAATCCGTACCGGAAATACCTTGTTAGTTCTTTCAGATGATGGCGAATTGATCATAACAGAGGCAAATACGGAAAAATATATCGAGCATAAAAGAAGGAAAATTCTTTCGGGGAAATGTTGGAGCACTCCCATTCTGATCGATAAACTTATCCTTGCAAGAAGCACGAAAGAAGCAATCGCCCTGCCGATCAGATAAACTGTTAAGAAACGAACGATAGACTCGAAACATTTCCCCTCAAATCAAAAGGAGAATCAAAACTGATCAAACGCTCTGTGGTGAACCTAAATATAGTAGCTTAGTATCTAGCAATCTAACCAACTAAATACCAAGGGTCACAAAGATCTTTTATCTCCGAACATCTTTGACAAGACGCTCAATCCCATACTCGTCGCGACTTGTTTCTATATACCTAATAAATTCTGAACTGATTATCCCCTCTTCTAAAAAAACATCCCAATTTATTTCATCTTCTGTCGAGTAGATTAAAAAACTGCTGCTCATATTACGAAATAAATGAAGGTGAACGAAAACTCCCTCAACACTGGGCAACTTGGGTTTAAAGGCTTGATTAACTAGCATAGAATTTTGGATTGAGTATGCAATTTTCGAACTAAATAAAACCTCAGATTTGGGTTAAGAACCAAAATCCTGTGGAAGATACGGTTAAGATAAGTACAAGGGAAAAGATATTTGCTGTCATAGTGTATTAAGTTTGGATTTATAAATGTAATTACACTAGATAAGTATCTATGTCAAAAAATATTTAAGTTTTAAATTTATCCTTAGTGTAGTCCTACCTTTAATTTCTTTAACCCTTGAAAGTCATGAGCTACTTGAAGAATGTTTGGGCATGACTTGGAATGGACAAGTATGGGCATCCCCTATTGGGTACCTTCCAAGGAAAGAAATTAAAGCGGAATGCCCGCAGATTTATTGACTTAAAGTATCGCCAAGGAGGCCAAAGCCAAGAAGGCAAAAAAACCAACCACATCCGTGACCGTGGTTACAAAAACCCCCGATGCCACCGCGGGGTCTACCCCCCAACGAT
>NZ_CAXLML010000225.1:0-2886 GCF_964187505.1 Candidatus Chordibacter forsetii | reverse complement strand
TCCGCAAAAAGTTGATCAAATTAACCAGCGCTTGAACCTGGAAATTAGGGAAGTTAAGTTTGGCATGTCCATACTTTCCCGAGTACGCCCGAGGGCCTTACCTGAAAAATCGGGCATGTTTCGAATTATTTCTCCCGTGCGCAAGCGCAAGGGAACCCTATCACTATGGGGCTTGGGAGTGGATGGAATCGAACGTGAATACGAATGGCAGAGAAGAAACCTACCTAAGGAAGATCAAAAATTAATCCTTAGTTTACAGCGAGGAGATTTGATTGATTGCACAGGAAACTCAGAACAACTAGTCAACCGGGCAAGACTAAAAAAAGTAGAAGACTTGAGTCCTAAGTTCGTTCCCCGGTGGAAAGAATCTATTTAAAATCCGATCGCTCCCCTGCTACCTTGCTTGGTAATTAACTCTCGACCAAACCAAACTCCGGTTCCGCCGTTTAATTCAGTCAAGGTAAGGAGGAAATAAAAGTCTTTCTGCGTTACTTTTTCGACCCTTGAAGTTTCCTCAATAATTTTCCCGGACAAAGAAAAGTAAGGGCGTGGACGATTGATCTGTTTATCTCCATCAGCACCGAGTTCTTTCCGTACAGTATCAGCGTATGAGTCAGCAATCTTACCCTCCGGTCCCGCAGTTGTGGAAATACGCACCCTCTTACTGGCAAGCAAGTCACGCTTCATCCCCTGCAGCAATAGATCGGTATCAAAGTAGGTCTGAGTATCATTACGAATCTCACCGATATGAAGGATGGCAGGCTGTATTGGTGCCTCAGCTAGGCTGCCACTGGCGAGTAAATCAGTTACCAACTGATTGGCCGCCCGGGAGAAGTCTTGGGCATTAATCTTGTCCAAATTGACCAGTCCCTTATTGCTCCCGTCCTCAAGATAGCGTGCATCAGCAGCCCGTCCGACCGGCTTGCGTTCTCCGCAGGAAAAGAAAAAGAAAGTAAGAATGAGCGATAAACTAAGTAATAAACGGTTCATGGATTTTTAGCAGGTTGAATCTTTAATCTAAAAGCGGAAACTCCCGGTCGGGTGGCAATTGATTCAATCATCTTGGATTCTCCTGGGCGAATCATCAAGGCTTTCCAGACAAGGGAAGTATCCTTAACTAAAAAACCCTCGTCATCTAGCCATTCAAGTTTGTGGGTAAATTGAACCTCCTTAGATGAATAGTTTTTTATTTCCACTTGCATACGCAGAAGGTTTCCATCGGCTTTACCTTGGGTTATACGGACCACTTCGAGGGCTTTTTCCAACTCGCCACCGAACTCAACTTTTTTCAACTCTGGTTCTGCACTTTTGTCCCTAGGGTCTGCCTTGCCTACCGTACCAACTTTTCCCTTCTGTGAGCATGCCGAAAGAATAAAAAGTAAAGAAAAGAACAAGGTACAAAAAGATTTTTGAATTTTAGTCTTCATAGTTTTTTTAATACTTGGAAAGCGAACAGACTCCTACAACCCGCAAGGGTGTAAAAGCAGATACACTCCGTACCCAGAGTAATTGGGTCTGTTGATTTTTAAGGTTCACAATTGTGGATAAATTCGTACCTACACCGCTTAAGGTCAACTTCCTATCTTGCGGAATTGATAATTTACAAAACCTGACCTGCTTAGGCAAGGTACTCCAGGAACGAAGGTCTGCTCGGGTAGTTGCTTGTGCCAACATACCTACACCTGCTCCTACCGATACTCGAGCAAGGTCATTCTCAGAACGAACCGCATTGGTAGCTAGGTGCTGTAATCCGCCCTTGGATATGGCTCCAGTGATCGCTTTGGTTAATTCGATGTCGAAATATTCGTTAAATTCCTGAGCAACAATCGCATCCATGTCGGCTAATAATTTGGTCGTTACCGCTTTGGATTTATCCATGGTCGGAAAAACTTTTATATCTTTCAAAAATTGATCATTTATCCGGAGACTTGGAAAAGCAATTCCCAGATAAGGAACACGAGAAGTGGCGGAGAAAAAGAACAAAGGTAGATCGAACCTCTTTTCGACTCTTACAGGAGCCCGCCCAGTTTCAAAAAAGACATAAACAGTTTTCTCAGTTGGACGCGTTCCCACTTTTGCCGCCCTGTAGTCCTCTTCAATCCATTTATTTTGAGGATAAATCGAGCTCAGTATACGTAATGAATACTCGGCCTTAGCAAAATCCTCTCTTTGGCTGGCACCGTGCAGGAAGTACAAAGATTCAAAATACAGAGCCGCTGGGTTTATAAACTTGGGAAATTCTGGCGGGATTAAGGCTTTGATTTTTTCTTTTTCTTCAAGAAGTGCGGAAGAAGAACCCTTATCATTAAGGGTTTTAGAAAGATCCACTTGTTTTTTCTCACTTTTCTCACGGGCAACGGAAAGCTCCTTACTCCATAGATCCTTGGTATCTTCGATTGCCTGTCGGGTCTTAAAAATTTCTGCCCGTGCACGACCACGATCACCTGCTAGCAAGTAATTGTGTGCTTGATAAGTCCGCAACATTGCCCGCTCATAAATCCTCGATTTGTAAGGCTTGGATTCTGCTGAACCCAAGGTGGATATAAATTCCTCAGACAATCGGGTCTCAGTCCGCAAATGTGGACCATACCACCTGTCATACTCACGAGAAGCTCCGTCTAATGCAGATATGCTGGCAGAGTAATTGGCATGCATTCGAGCAACTGCTCCTTGCTCCAAGTAATAAAGCATACGATCTCTCTTCGGTCCTTCTCTTGCCAACCTTGCAGCTTCCAATTCTGCATTCTCTAGGTCTCCAATTTTCCATAGAAATGAAAAGTTTTCAGTTCTATCGTAATGGGTAGAAAAACAACCCGAAAGGAACAAGAATAGAACCAGGTACAGAACAGTCCTCACTGACAATTCAATTTGGTCATCAAAAACTAA
>NZ_CAXLML010000224.1:0-14422 GCF_964187505.1 Candidatus Chordibacter forsetii | reverse complement strand
AGGTCCTTTCAATAGCAACCAATACTTTGCCGGGCAAATCGATGACCTCCGAATGTACGACGATGCCCTAACCTCAGAAGAGATTTCCCTAATCTACAACGGGGGAGAGGGAGATATTGGATTGGTCGGAACGGTATCCGCACCCGTGGTCACCGATGAAGAAACCATTACCTTTCGAATTACTTTCGAAAAATTTGAAGAAGGCATCGCAATTGCTGGAATCACAGAAGCCGAGATCAATGCAAGCCTAACCAACGGAGAGATTGTCGATGGGAGTTTAGTGTCTCTGGGTTCCGGGGTTTTTGAATTCAACGCAACCTTTACCTCCTACCAACAGATGATCCTGGACTTACCCCGTGGGGCAGGTAGTTCCGACACAGAGGACACCTTGAGGGTCCTGCATAAAATATCTCGGGTTCCCGAAGTTCCCCTAAAAGAACATTTAGTCCATTGGTGGTGGCTGGATGAATCGATTGGCAAAACTGTTACCGACAGCATGGGCTCAAGCGATGGTTCGATGCAGGGAGGTGCTTCATGGACTGCTGACTCTATCTTCGGAACAGCGGTTAGTTTTCGTAATCAGGGAGATTACCTATCACTCGGCTCGCCTGATGCCAATCTCAGCAAGGAACAGTTCACGGTTTCGCTATGGTATAAAAGAGTTGCCAATAGTACTTACCGATCCCCTGAACTCATTGGAAACATCATGCTCTCTCTCGGCGGAACGAATGGAGAGGCGATTCAAATCGGTACAGGAACTTCCAACCTGGAAGTGTACATGAATACTTTGATCAGCTCAGGAAATGTACAGATGGGACGTGGCATTGAAGAAGGTGTATGGAACCACCTACTTTTATCCTACGATGCAAATTCACAGGATGGGTATGAACTCAAATTTTATTTAAACGGGGAACTCGAGGGTGAAAGTGGAGACTTTGGTAGCAGCCTGGTTATACCGGGAAATAGTATTTGGAGGATCGGTCACTCTACCCAAGGGCGATTTATCGGTGAGATTGACGATGTTCGCATTTATTCTGCTGTTCTGGGATCATCCATGGCTACTGATTTGTACAATGATGGCTTGAGTGATCATGGTCTCACTGTGGAGCCCTATTCCTTTGATCCAGTCCAAGACCCAGAATTGCAAGAAGAGGTCTCGGTTGAAGTTAAATTTAAGAGATACGGAAACAACTTAAGCCTCAATGATTTATTGATCGAGGACTTAGACTTTTCTCTGCCAACTCCAGATCAAGTGGAAGGGGTCACCCTATGGATCGATGCATCGGACTCTGGCAGCATCACTTTAGCCACGGGGAACGAAATTGACTCGATATCTAACAAGGTGAACAACGCAATTAGTTTATACGGGCATAGCACAAACAAACCGGATACAGGAGGACTAATTAACGGGATCAATGCCATCGACTTTGATAAACGTAGCGACGATAATATGGAAGGAATCACGGCTTACGAAGGGGGCAGGAATAACCAAACTTGGACTCCTGCCACTGCGGATGGCAGACCGGGCGAAGTCAGGGATGTTTTCGTGATCATGGTGGCCCGACTTGATACCCAACTTCGCAACACCTTTCCATTTGGTTTTGGGTGGGGAGACCACTTCCCTTGGATTAATGGTAACATTTTCTGGTGGTTTTCAGATAATCGTAAATCTGCAAGCATGATCAAAGCCGGAGAAACCGCTCTATTGGGACTACGGTTTTCGGTCACCGAGGGCTTTCAGAGTGTTTTCAAGAATGGTGTATCCATTCTGAGTGGACCTCGGTCATCCCCAACCAATGCAGGAGGCTCTTTCTTTTTTCCGGCCAATAATGCATCCAGTGGTTATGGATCGGATTGGACTCTTGGGGAAATGATTGTATCTCGAGGGGCTTTGAGCCAAGACATTCGCCAGCAAATGGAAGGGTATCTTGCCCAAAAATGGAAACTCAAGGACTTAATGCCTATCACCCATCCCTATTTATCCGCTTATCCTAATTTTCGTTTACTCGATAAGGACGGACAAGATGTGGATGATTTTTCTTTTTCCAAAAATGAGGATAACTCCAGCTTGATTATTCAATTCACCCCATCGGAATCTCCAAACCGTTTTTCTTTCCAACTTGGTGGAAGCTTTAGTGAATCCAGCGATGGTGCCGTCAGTCAACCCCTTAGCTTCAATCTGGCATACGGTCGCCCCTTAACCCGGTTGGATCACCTTGAGGCATGGTGGGATTTCGATGACGAAAACCCCGAGAGTGTCAGTGAATACTTTGGGCGCTTCCCAGGAGCTTTTATCGACAACAACATTTCTGGTACTTTCTATGAAGTCACCTACGCTCCCGGTTTATCTGGCTCTGCCCTCAGTTTTCCTGGAAATGCATGGGTCCGGACGACTGCATCTGCCAGTAGCCTGGGTATTCCATCGAATCGGCCCAGGACGATCTCTCTTTGGATACAGGCTCAGGAAAACGAAATGAATGATGCAGTGATTTATGGAATGGGAAATTTAAGCGGTAATTCGGGTGGAAACTGGACTGGATGGGGATTGCGAAACATTTGGTACAACCGAATAAGTTCTTTTTACAATCATCAAAATGTGAAGAATGATTTTTGGTCCTCGACCGGAGATTTTGGAGGAACATGGAAGCATATCGCCCATATCTACGATGGCGAAAGAGTTAAAGCCTATGTCGACGGATTGGAAGTTCTTAATACGCTACAAACATCAATATCGACTATGAGTCGGATCCCTCTGAGCTTTGGATATTTTGATCAAAACCGGACAAACTGGTATGCCACAAACTTTGTTGGCTTGATGGACGATTTTCGGGTCTATAACATTGCCCTTAGCCAATCCGAAATCGATCAACTTTACGGAAATGGTGCGGGTGATGTATCCATTCTTCCCACCCTGAGTGTAGATCCTGTTATCGAAGGGTCCCGTGGAAATGGAAAATTAACTTTTACAAGAGGTGGATCACCCTTCCCTGCCTCAGACTTAAACGCATCCCATTTCACCGTGACCAATGGTGAAATGATTACCGATTCTGTTTATACAGACGATAACCTGACTTGGTTCTTTGCCTATGAATTAGGAGAAGAAAACAGAGGTTCATCTATTATCTTTCATCCCGATGTATTTACCGATGGTTACGGACAACCAAATGTTAGTAATTCTTCTTCTTCCAAAAAACTTTACCGTGCGATTACCCGGTCGGATGACATAGACGCCTGGTGGTCATTCAACCGTGATTCCCTCAGGTCGAACCAAGTTCAAAGTGATAGTGCAGACGGTACGGTCGCCACAATTTACGATGCCTGGGTAACTCAAAAGGGGAAATTTGGACAAGGCCTGGCTTTTGATAAAACCTCTGATGATGGGAGAATGAAAATTGAACCCAACGGAATCCCTCTAAACGAATCGGGTTGGACACTTTCAGTATGGTGTAAGAATTTCATCTCTCCATCTACTAACGCCATCTCCACCCTCTTCCGCGGGCAGGACAAACAAAGTGCGATTGAGTTTGACCGTTACCTGGTACTGCGGGGACAGGATCAATTTATTGGTTTTATAGATGGAGATGAAGCAGATGATGTGGCGAGGTTTAAGAGTTCCAATTATAATCTCCAACCCTACGCACAAAGGGGTTGGAATCACCTCGTTGTTTTGGGGGAAGGTGCCCGTACCAAGTATTTTTTAAACGGCGTTTTTATTGGGCAGGCAAACGATCGTGATCAAAGCGATGTTTATTACATCGGTAATTCAAGTGGGGATGAATTGTTTGCCGAATATATCGACGATTTACGAGTATATGGAGTTTCTTTATCGCATGCGGAAGTAGGTTCGATTTATGGAGGTGCTTATGGAGATATGTTTAGCTCCATTCGAGTCGAAGAAAATTCTTCCTCTGCTGAGTACCCAAAGGTATTTGATCTGTATTTTGGAAAAGATGCAAGTTCGGTGGAAGTGGATGATCTTAATGAATCATGGATGGTTCTTTCACCTGGTACGATAAGCGATATTAATAAATCGGAAGATAATTCTTCTTACCGGATATCCATAAATCCGGATACTTCGAAAACTCTTCATACCTTGGAAATCCCAGATTTGCCCACTCGATTTCAGAACTTGAGTTTATGGTTGGATGCAAGCGATCCTCAAGGCGGTTCTTTTTCATTCGAGTCCGATAATGAACTGACGCTTTGGCTGGATGGTTCAGACGCAAGTACGGTTACCAAGCGTGATGGATCCGACGATATCGATACCTGGCAAAACAAGGTCAACCCTGCTGTAGTCATGAAAAGCAATAACCAGGGCTCTCCCAGTTTTGATCAAACAATCAACGGTAAAACCGCTGTTGGCATAGGCGAACACAATGGAAACATTGAACGGATTACTGCTTATTTAAACGGGGCAAGGTGGAACCCCGCTGGGGTCAATGGCCAGGCAAGCGGTTCATTAACAGATGTGGTAGTGATGCTGGTTTGGCGGGTTGATCAAAATGGCAGAACAACTTTTCCTTTCAACTGGGGTATGGGCGATCACTTTCCTTGGGAGAACGGTTTAATATACTGGAGGTATTCTGGAAACAACAGAACCCAAGTTCATTTAGCAAGCAATGGAGACACCGTTCTTACCACCCTAGAATATTCGGTCAGTAAGGGTACTCAAAAAGCGTACAAAAATGGCAGCGTAATCTTTTCGCAAGCACCCCAGGAAAATCGTAACATAGGCGGAGCATTCTTCTTCCCCGGTGAGAGTTATTGGGGTATTAATCATGTTCCCCGCTTTACCCTTGGAGAAATGCTGGTGGTGCGCGGAACCATGTCCGAAGAAGAGCGTTCGATATACGAGGGATACCTCTCTCACAAATGGGGAATTTCTGGTTTGCTCCCAAGTATTCATGAATACAAATCACTAGCTCCTAATAATTTCGATGGAGAAGCCTGGAAACCCGGCACCTCATTTGCGAAGTTGTACTGGACAGACAAAAGCAACCAGCGAAATCATGCCACCTCAAACGGCAACCCAACATGGAGCTCAAATTCTCAAAATGGCTTAGCTCTAATGACTTACAGTGGTGCAGATGGAGAATATCATGACTGGGAAAAGATTAATGATATTAGGACAGTCTTCTGGGTAGTTAGAAAAAATGGTACCGACTCCAACCGCTTCCTGCTTGGAGATTGGACGGGGTCTGGAAGCGGTGGGGATTATAATTTTCATACTTCTGGAAATAATTATCTTCATAGCGGGCATGCAAGTACCGCCTATGCTGGAACCCTCAGGGAAAATGGAAGTCTAATTTCAAACCCCCAAGACACACCGCTCCCACAAAATTTAAGTGTAATATCTCTCAGGTCTTATTCCGATTTAAAGGCTTCCAATTTCACCAATGACCGAAATAATGGAGGTCGTACTTGGAAGGGGGACCTTGGAGAATTACTTATTTTCAATGAATCTCTTGAAGACGATGAGATCGAATCGATCGAAGGCTACCTTGCTCACAAATGGGGAATCGAGGGTTCATTAATTGCCGAACACACCTATAAAACAAGTCCACCTGCAAAAGATTTCGGACAACCTTTTACATTTGGGAATGGGCAAGAATTGGAAAATATTCATTTTGAATTGCTACATTATCTACCTCCTTACCGGGAAAATGACCTAATTAGCCGCTGGGACTTTGAGGACTCGATCGTTGATCCTAATGGAAAGACCAGAATCATCGACTTGGGAGGAGCTAGAAATGACGGATTTCTCGAAGGCAATGCACACTTATCCACTGGACGTTTTGATAATGCTCTAAATTTAGATGGTTCCGGGGATTTTCTAGATATTCCAAAATTTCGTGGTGCCTATGCCGCTCGAAACCTTACTTTCTCCGCGTGGATCAAACTGTCTAAAAGTGGATCTTCCGAAGATTCTGACGATGCATCTATTTTCTCAACTGCTGGTAGTTCAACCAACCACGCACGACTTTGGTACGACATAAACGCCAACAGTGTAGGAAACCGGACATACTCTTTCATACTCGGTTCCACCTTAGCACAGGCAAACCGTGCCAGCGGAACCGATGGGCTTGGTATCGCCAACCAATGGCAATTCATCACCTGGGTAATGAACCAGGACCAGCGCACCCTCTATGTCGATGGCAACCTTATCAGCCAGACCAATACCCCTACCCCTTCGATTACTCTTGAGGGAAATAATGCACGAATTGGTTCATGGAACGAAGATAGTGAGGCAGACTTTGAAGGTCAAATTGATGAGATGAGAATATATGGAGTATCTCTTGCCCAGAATGATATTGATGCGATGTGGAATTCGGGTTCGGGCGATCTCGGCATTGTTCCTGTGATTGAATTAAACCACAATCATGCCGCCGCAGAGGTTAATGGTACGATCAAATTTTATCAGGTTGGCAACCAGGTTGAGGTTACTGGTCTTAATTTCTCTGAACTTATTCTAGATGGTGCTACTTTAAGCAATCTTTCTGCTGATGGTAATGGTGGTTATAATGTATCCATACTCCCTGACCACCCGGGTGTACCATTCATAATCTCCATACCTGAAAATTCTGCCACTGAAGAAAATGGTACCACGCTGACCGGAGGCACATCGGCTAAATTCGTACAAAGTCCAACTGTAACCGCTGAGGACAACTTGGTATTATGGTACAACTTTGAGGGTAACGAAAGCGACCGGGCCGTCGATCTGTCCAACCGTTATCTGGATGCCACTCTTTATGGAGGTAAAAGAGTAGCCGGTAAATTTTCCCAATCATTACAATTCCTTCCTGGTGAATACTTGAGGATTTCAGGAGATGATTTTTCCTTCAATCAAACATTTACAATTTCTTTGTGGACTAAGATTTTAGACGATGAGGAGGGTATCATTCTACGAAATGGACAAGTCTCTTTGGAGTATCGGGATGACCTGAAAATGTACGGATCGCTATACACTACGAATGGATGGGAAGAAATTGGTGCCATCGCCCAATTAGGAAAGTGGGCACACTATTCATTATCCAACGACTCCCAAAACTTGAAATTATTCATCAATGGAAATTTGATTAACTCATTATCTCTGGAGAACACCACGGCATGGGAAAGCCTTGCAGACCGTAATCTTTATTTTGGAACTGACTCAAGGTTGCCTTGGAATCGAGGAGGTAAATTTATCTTGGATGAACTACGGGTTTATGACCGCGCCCTTAGTGAAAATGAAATCGAACAGCTTTATGGTCATGGTAGTGGAGATGTGGGTGTACGGCCCATTGTTTCCGGAGATTCCATTTTTTCGCGCTCTCTCATTTCACAATCGGTTCAGTTTTGGAAAGAGGATGCCAACATCTCCGTATCGGGTTTAGAGTTGGCTGAGATAAATGCAAGTGGTGCGAGTTTGTTAAATTTCAATACATCGGATCTTTCTTACGATCTAAATGCCAGTTCAAAGCCATCACTTGTACGGGTATCCCTACCCCATGGAGCTGTAAGTAAAGATGGCAACCTCAGTCAGGCTGGAGCTTATGAGTTCCAACACCGTACCATTACCTCGGTCGAGGATGGTTTGGTTGCGTGGTACACCTTTGACTCGGTCAGTGGGTCAACCATTGCTGATATTTCAGGGAATCTTCGACACGCAATACTCCGTGCCTCTGATATTTCTGAAGACAATAATTTGGATGCGATTAGTTCATCGGAAAGCAGTCCTACAAGCTATGGTGTATCCAATGTGTTTGATGACAACTTTATTGGCTCGAATGATAAATGGCTAACCAAGTGGGACGGATCTCCAGTTTATATTCAGTATGACTTTGAAACACCTACCGAGATCGGTAGTTATGCAATCTATTCTCAAAATGCGGATGAAGATATAAAATCTCCCAAATCATGGATATTTGAAGGATCTAATGATACTACCACTTGGCAACAACTCCAGAAAGTCGACAACCAGACTAATTGGGGGGAATGGGAGAAACGAACCTACCCTCTCACCCAAGCTGCAAATTATCGCTATTACCGAATTTCTTTTACCGACACCACCGGCAATGTAGCCCCAAATCATTTTGAAGACCTACAACTTTGGCTGGATGCTTCTGATTCATCCTCGATCGTAGAAAATGCAAATGTCGTTTCGAGATGGAATGATAAAAGCGGGCTCAACTACCATCTTCTATCCAGCGGAGATCCAAGCACCAATACCCGTTCTCAAAACTCCCAAAATGTGATCGATTTTGATGGAAACGATTATTTTGAATCCGAGAGCTCTTACCCTACCGGAAACGACTTCTCCTTTTTTCTAGTAGCCGGGATTGATACGATTACCAATGCCTACCAAGCAATGTTTTCTATTCGGCAAGCCGCCGGAGATCCAAGTTTTCAGATAGATGCCGCCAGCGATTCATCCTTCCTTGTGCGGTTCTGGAATAATGGTGTTGGCACGAACAAAGATTTTTCATCCACTCCAATCCAAGGTCCGAGCATTTATGAATTCATCTTTGATGATACCGCTAACCAATTAGCTGTTTATGTAGATGGAAGTTCACTCGGAACAACTTCATACACCTCTGCACCGAACCAACAAAACACCCTCACTCTTTTTGTAAATCGTGGAAGAGGTTCTTTCATTGACGGCTTTGTGGCTGAAATGATTGGTATTCAAAAAGCAGTCCCCTCTACTGAACGCAAAAGGATCGAGGGACATTTAGCCCACAAATGGGGGCTTAGTGATTCATTATCTTCCACACACCCGCTCACTTATTTATCAATCGGAGAAATTGAGTTTTTCCCTCCAGCTCAAGTCCAACCTGCAGAATTTAATAATTCAATGGATTTCTCAGCAGACTTTCTGGAACTTCCATTCCGAATCGATCAATCTACTGGATCAACTGGCTTATCTTCGGCTTTGTGGATTATACCCGAAAAAGTTGATGGCAATAACAATAACCCAGCCATTCTTTTAAGTGCCGACAATGGCGGTTACGATTGGTCACTCGGGTTAAGATCAGGATTACCATTTATCAGAACTGGTGACCTTGAAGCAACCACCCCCCAGCAAATCTTTGCCGGTCAGCGATTGCACATCACCGCCGTATTTAATCCCAACCTCAACCAAACACTTGTTTATGTGAATGGAGTACCATCCCAGTTAAACACTCTCGGTTTTGATTCGTCTTCTAACAAACTTATTCTGGGCTCAGATCGAGACGGCTCCAATCCCTTTGAGGGATTAATCGATGATGTAAGAATTTGGAACCGTCCACTTACGGCTGATGAAGTCAGTCTTTTGTACGGCAATGGCTTGGGAGACTTTGGACCGCAAGGAACCATCCTTTTGGAAAGCCCAACCTTTGGGGAGAAAGTGGAAGCAGTGCTTTCTTTTAATCAACCCGTAACAGGTTTTGACCCTAGCACAGACCTGACCGGAGATGGGCTAGCTTATGCGAGTTCGAGTACTGAAGATAATCGTACATTCATCCTAACATTTATTCCCGATTCATTTGATCCTGCCAGCCTCTCGATTACCCTAAACGAAAGTGCGGTCACTGATGATTACGGATCCACGAACTCCGAAGTCACAAAAATCATCGATTACCGACCGCACCGGATAGCTCAGTCTGACCTCCTGGTGTGGTGGGAATTAAATAGTACCACCTCTGATTCATCCGGAAATGGAAATGATGGAACTACCATCAGTACCGATTGGAACAGCACTGGAAAGTTTGGTGACTCTCGTCCCTTTAATGGATCTAATGGAAGATCAATCACCCATACTGGTTTAAGTACTGAATACCCTGAGGTCACTCTTTCTACATGGGTATACCCCCGAAGCGAAAACTTTCATATTTTCTCTATCAATTCAGCAGGAGTTTCCTGGCTATTGGAAAGACGGCGGCCTTTATTCTCTTTCTTGGGAGTTTCTCAAAACTACCTACCCGGAGGACCAGAGAATGAGGTACATGGCCGTGGATACCTTGGGCTCAATCAATGGTCTCACCTCGCGATCACCTACAACCTTACCCAAAGGAAAGTTTCACATTACATCAATGGTGAGCTCGATTTGCAGTCCGGTTTTTCCTCCACCGCAACCTTCCCCTTATCCACTTCATTTAGGTTGGGTCATGAGGATAATATTTCTACATCACTTGGAGAAATTGATGATTTTAGAATCTACAACCGGGCATTATCCCAACAAGAGATCAGTCGGCTTTATGGTGGAGGCAATGGTGATTTTTACAACCATACCATCGAGCTAACCCATTCTGGGAAATACGAACTTCCCATGTTGGTAACGGCAAAATTCCTCAAAGACGGATTCCCGGTGGATTTAAATGGTTCTTTTACCGGTGCAGATATTAGCATTTCCTCAGCGACGGCCTCGATCACTCGATTATCAAGTGGCGTCTACCAAATCTCGGCAACTCCGGATGATAATTCAACGGATGCAAACTTCACTCTCTCTATCGACGGTTCATCTGTCTCCACCGAGTTTTTTGCAAATACATTCCAGAATCAATCCATCAATTTATCATATTCCCCCCGAACCCCAGTTATCCAATCAGATGACCATTCCTACTGGACCCGCGGGCAGTACTCAGAATTTACTATTATTGCCCATGACCAACTCGTTCTCAATGTGTCTGGATTACCGGAATGGATGGAGTTTAATAAAACCTCTGGAATAATGAGCGGGCTTCCGAACGATGGAAATTCATCAACTATTACTATATCTGCTAGTAACCCAGCATCCACTATTTCTCAAACTCACCAAATTAATGTTTTTGATCCATCCCTATTTGGCGCGAAATTAGAGCTTAGCCCAAGTGGTGTATTGTCTGAGCAAACACCATACAATATCGAAGGACTTATACTTAGATTAGACAGCACAAAAATTCCTGATCAAAACGGGAGTGTGATTAAAAAATGGGCAGACTCATCTGGAAAAGACCGTCATTTGGACCAGCATCGCGGAACGCCAAAAGTTCAAATTAGCGAAGCACTAAATAAACAAAAAGTGGTCAACTTTGATGGATACTCCCAACTCTATTCTAAGATTAATTTTGGTACCCTTTTAGATGACTACTCCATTGTTTCTTTGATGAGGCACACGGGCGGAAATGACCGAACTGTCGTTTCATCCGTCGGTACAGACTGGGTATTTGGATTAGGGGATAGTAAATCTGCTTATTGGGAAATGGGCACGAATCTTGTGAATAATGGACCACCTAGTGATGATCAGTGGCATATACTTTCAGGTATGGTAAAATCGGATGGTTCCATAGAGTTGTGGCGCGATGGATTTTTGGTACATCAAGGAAACCAGCCTAATTCGAAAGATTACAAACCTAGCCTTCTTGCATTGGGTGGTGCGGGAGCAAACGATTCGTTCTCCAACTCCGAAGTTGCGGAGGTACTGCTTTATAATCGCGGTCTGAAGGATGCAGAGAGACGGGATCTGGAAGATCACTTGCGGTTAAAATGGATGTCAATCGGGTTGGAAGATTTTCCCTTATTAGTGAGGCTCAGCAGTGGACAACATCCCGATTTTTCATATTCCAGTTTTGCTGACCCTAGCCAAGCCGGAGATTTGCGAATTTTCAATAAGGCAGGCAAAAACCTCTCTTATGAAATTGAAGATTGGAATGGAACGAACGGAGAATCTACGCTCTGGGTGCAGGTAGATAAAATAACTCCAGACCTTAACCTTATTGCCTACTGGGGAAATGATAGTAATACCTCGGCCCCACTCTACAGGAACAATGGTTCGGTTTGGTCAAACTACGCAGGAGTATGGCATTTCTCTGACTTTTCTGACTCCTCCAACAATGATTTAAATGTATCTACCAATGGTTCTCCAGAAACCAGTGCCACTGGGGTAACTGGTTATGCCATTGAATTTGAAAGTGAATCCAATGACTACCTATCCTTATCTAATTATACCGCCACCACAGAAAACAGTGCCCGAAGTATAGAAACGTGGATAAAATCGAGCCAGAGCACGGCTGGAGTTTTGGGTTGGGGAACTGCAGGTAACCGGTGGAATTTCATCTGGAATGCTCAGGGGACCCAAATTTTCACCGAAAATGGTGGTGGTATAAGACAGGGGACCGGAACAATCGGCAACGGACAATGGAATCATCTGGTTGCCAGTTACCCCGGAAATAGTGCTGATCTAAATGCCACCAGACTATACCTGAATGGTCGTCTAATTGATGCAACTGCATCATCAACGAATGGCACGGTTAATACGGGTAGTAATTCCGAACTGGTACTTGGCGGATTACCCGGAGGTACTTCCCTTCTCGATGGATGGCTCGATGAAACGCGTATTTCCACAGTTGGCAGAAGCCATGCTTGGGCACGATTGGCTTATGAGAGTCAGCGGATTGACAAGAATTTCCTCAATCAATCGCTTGAATATCTAAAAGCTCCCCTACTTCCGCCTGATCTCAACCTGACCGTGGTCAATGGAACTCCGATCAGTTTCCAGGTAACGAGCAATCCTCCAGCTACTTTCTATGAACTAAATGATAC
The DNA here is from genome assembly GCF_964187505.1 of Candidatus Chordibacter forsetii. Taxonomy (NCBI): domain Bacteria; kingdom Pseudomonadati; phylum Verrucomicrobiota; class Opitutia; order Opitutales; family Candidatus Seribacteraceae; genus Candidatus Chordibacter; species Candidatus Chordibacter forsetii. Next base: position 1,882 of record NZ_CAXLML010000224.1, on the reverse strand, counting down.
TCCGCCAAGCTGGCTATCCTTTAACTCCGCAACCGGTATTCTATCGGGTACACCTGATAGCGTAGGTACTTTACAGCTTAGTGTTCTAGCCTCCAACGGGGAAGGGAATTCCTCTACCAGCCTGACTATTTTATCCAAAGCAAGCATAGACCCGCCACTGGTTTCAGCAGGAAAAGTGGTATCCAAGAGCGGAAGAAGTGTGGATATATTGGGAGAAATAATCTCAAGCGGTGGAGCGGTCTGCTCGGTCACGATTTATTACGGAAAAATCGATGAAAATGAAACAGAACAAAACTGGGAGAAATCGCTCGAACTGGGCCAGCATTTTCAGGGAATTGTCCCTCTGAGCCTTAATGGATTGGACAGTGGGGATACCTATCATTACCGAATCAAGGCAAATAATGGCAGTACTGACTGGTCCGGTGCAGGAACTTTCACCACCCTGCCCTACGACCAAGGAACTTTACGGATCAATACTGGATCAGACAGTAATGGACTTGGTGCTGGCTGGTTCTGGGACAAAGGCCTTGGGGAAGGAGAAGTAAATATTCTTGAGCCCACTTTCTCTGAAACCCTCTATTTTGCTCCAGATGGATCGGCGTGGAATCTTACCAAAGCGATCTTCTCCTTTAGTGAATCATTGGCTATCGGATCAAACTTAGGTAATATTATACTAGAAGGAACCAATGCCTTATCCATTCAATCAGATGGCAATATTACGATCGGACAAAGCCTGATCGGCGCGTTGTCTCCCACCAACCCTCATCTTAACACAGGTACCTTTACCGATGGTTATGATGCCTACTACCCTGACTCCACCACCCGTGGAAATCGTACCGGACAAGGTAACCTTGGTGGATATGGGGGGGGGAGAGGTCCAGGCCGGGGGATTTCCTCCGGATCATTTTTTGCAGGTGGAGCATCTGGAGGTGGTGGATCATTTGGTGGAGAAGGTGGGCCTGGGGCATCCGGGGCCAGTGGTATTTTATATGGTTCCGCAGGATTGGATGTTTTACTGGGTGGCTCAGGAGGCGGTCTTGGCAACTTGGGCGAAGCCGGAGCTGGTGGTGGTGCACTTGAATTTAATGCTACCGGAAAGATCATCATTGAAGAAGGAGTGAAAATTTCTCTGCGGGGAGGAACGGTATTTGTTCACCCCCAGTTCGGTGCCAATTTTTCCGGGGGAGCAGGATCGGGAGGGGCAATTAAATTGATTGGTTCATCCATTGAGAATTACGGTATTCTCGATGTGCGTGGCGGGGATGCGGCAGGCGCTGACCCTAGGGAACCTGGAGTAGATTACCTACGCCATGCAGGAGGTGCAGGTGGCGGAGGCAGAATTGCTATTTTATCGGATGGAACAATCTTACCTGGTGCAACCATCATAGACGGTGGTCGAGGGAACGTAGACGGGGCACCCGGCTTGCCAGGAACTTTATTCATAGGGCATTCGAAAAAAATAGTTGCCATTACTGTGTCAGGGGGAAGTTCAACTGCTCCTTATTATCAATTCTATGATGAGAATGGACAAATTCCTGACTTTTCCACTTTTAAACTGAAGTCAGGAATATCCTATCAGTTTATCTCATCTGGTATATCTTCCGAACACCCCTTTATGATCGGCGAAAGTTATGGGGATTACAATTCAACTCTCGTAAGCGGTGGACCCCTGACTGGAACGACCGGAAGAATTACCGTAGAAATCCCCGAGGACTATCAGGGTGATCTTTTTTACTTTTGCACAAGCCATTCGGTTATGTCTCAGGAATTTCGATTGGCATTGGATTCCTCACGCAATCGATACGATGATCTTATTTTAAAATCAGGAACCCTAACATTTGATACCGCAGGATCATGGATGCACAGTTCTGGGCAAAAAGGA
>NZ_CAXLML010000223.1:0-21854 GCF_964187505.1 Candidatus Chordibacter forsetii | reverse complement strand
GGCTTCATCCGGGCGACTTGGGTAAATCGTCCCTCAAATTAAACGAACCGCAGATTGCTTAAAGCTTTCCGCCGTATATTGCACTATCGCCGAGTTGTTCCTCAATGCGGAGCAACTGGTTATATTTGCAAATCCGATCGGTACGGGAAAGGGAGCCAGTTTTAATCTGTCCAGCATTGGTAGCCACCGAGATGTCGGCAATAGTCACATCCTCTGTTTCTCCAGAACGGTGCGAAATAACCGAGGTGTATTGAGCTTCTTTTGCCATTTCCACGGCATCAAAAGTTTCAGTGAGCGAGCCAATTTGATTAACCTTTACCAAGATAGAATTAGCCACACCTTGATCGATTCCCTTCTTTAGAAAATCTACATTGGTCACGAAAAGATCATCTCCAACAAGTTGTACGCGATCGCCAATTGCGTCGGTCAATTTTTTCCAGCCGGCCCAGTCGTTTTCATCACAACCATCTTCAATCGAACGAATAGGGAACTTGTTTACCAATTCTTCATAAAAGGCGACCATCTCGTCGGAATCCCTTTCAGAACCATCGCTTTTTCCAAATACATATTTTCCTTTTTCCTTATCGAAAAATTCGGAGGAGGCCACATCGAGAGCAAATTGAATTTGATCACCTAGTTTGTAACCCGCATTTTCTACGGCAGTTGAAAGAACTTCAAGAGCAGCAACTTGCTGGCCAAATTAGGGGCAAATCCCCCTTCATCTCCTACGGCGGTGGAAAGTCCTTGATCCTTAAGCACCTTCTTGAGTGAATGAAAAATCTCACAACCCATACGTAAAGATTCTTTAAATGTAGATGCCCCAACTGGCATGATCATAAACTCCTGAACATCGATGGGTGCGTCTGAGTGAGATCCTCCGTTAAGAACATTCATCATCGGAACGGGCAAGACTTTGGCATTGGGACCACCCAGGTATTTATAAAGTGGAAGTCCGCAGGCTTGGGCAGCAGCATGAGCGGTAGCCATGGATGCACCAAGGATGGCATTTGCTCCGAGAACTGATTTGTTTGGCGTTCCATCTAACTCAAGCATCGCCCGGTCGATTGCAGTTTGATCAGTCGCATCCAACCCAACCAAGGTCTCTGCAATTTTCTCATTCACATTGTCAACTGCTTGGGAAACTCCTTTACCCAAGTACCGGTCCTTTTCTCCGTCGCGCAATTCAATTGCTTCGTGCTCTCCGGTACTTGCTCCCGAAGGAACGGCTGCCCTGCCAAATCCTCCCGAGCTTAATTCAACCTCCACCTCAACGGTGGGATTGCCGCGTGAATCAATAATTTCTCTTCCGTGTACTTCGATGATGTGTGTCATGATGAAAAAATTCTTTAGTAAATTGGGTATGTTAAAAAATGAACAAAGTGTTAATCATGTCTTTTGTTGGAATTTTGTCAAAATTCTTTGGAATTTGTAAGCAGGTTCATCTGTCTCGCAATTTATAAAGAAGGTGGATAGGATATTTCTTTTAAAAATGGCCAAGCAAAAAAATGCAATCTCTCCAACCCGGGATGAAGATTATCCCGAATGGTACCAACAGGTGGTGCGAGCCGCCGATCTTGCCGAGAATACACCAGTACGCGGATGTATGGTGATCAAGCCCTGGGGCTATGGAATCTGGGAAAATATCCGCGATGCCCTTGATGGAATGTTTAAGAAGACAGGGCATAAAAATGCTTATTTCCCCCTTTTTATTCCTAAGAGCTTCTTGCAACGCGAAGCTGAACATGTTGATGGTTTTGCCAAGGAATGTGCTGTGGTTACCCACTCCCGTCTGGAAGCTGACAAAGATGGTATACTGCAACCAGCAGGTGAGTTGGATGAACCCTTGATCGTACGTCCGACTTCTGAGACGATTATTGGCGAACTATTTGCCCGCTGGGTACAATCCTATCGAGATCTTCCCTTGCTGATTAATCAATGGGCCAATGTTGTCCGCTGGGAGATGCGTCCCCGTCTTTTTTTACGTACCGCCGAATTTTTATGGCAAGAAGGACATACCGTACATGCCACGGCTGAGGAAGCGATTGAAGAAACCCAGCTAATGCTTCGTACCTATGCCGATTTTGCGGAGAATTGGCTAGCGATGCCAGTATTGTGCGGCGAAAAGACTGAGGCCGAACGTTTCCCGGGTGCAGAATCTACTCTTTGTATAGAAGCGATGATGCAGGACCGTAAAGCTTTGCAAGCGGGAACATCCCACTTCCTTGGACAAAATTTTTCTAAGGCTTGTGGAATAAAATTTCAGGGAGTGCATGGAAAGGAAGAGTTGGGATGGACTACTTCTTGGGGAGTATCTACCCGTTTGATTGGTGGCATGATCATGACTCATGCTGATGATGACGGATTGATTGTACCTCCTCGGGTTGCGCCTACTCAGGTGGCCATACTACCGGTCACCCCCAAAGAAGACTCCCGGGCACAAGTACTCGAAGCCTGCAAGGCATTATCCAAGGAGATTAATGAATGCACCGCTTTTGATTTGCCTGTACGGGTGGAAATGGATGACCGAGACTTGCGGGGTGGAGAAAAATATTGGCAATGGGTCAAGAAAGGGGTGCCGCTTACCGTAGAGATTGGACCACGGGACTTGGAAAATGGTACCGTGTTTGTAGGGCGTCGTGATTTGGGAGGAAAGCGTGAAGGAATGAAACGCCAAGAGTTTATCTCTTCCTTGAAAGACACACTAATTACCATCCAAAAGAATCTTTTTACTAAGGCCCAAGATTTTCAAAAGGATAACACGCGCGAGATCGATAAGCTCGATGAACTTTACAAATACTTTACTGCAAAAAATTCTTCCAAACCTGAAATTCATGGAGGTTTTGCCCTTATTCATTGGGACAGGAATCCAAAGTGGGAAGAACAACTAAAGAATGATTTGAAAGTTACCATTAGGTGTATCCCTGAGGGAGTTTCTGTTCCCGGGACTTGTCCGTTCAGCGGACAAGCCAGTCCGGGTAGGGTAGTGGTTGCTAAATCTTACTGAAGTTTAGGCTTCAAGGTATTTAACCAATTAAGGGTAAAAACCGGTAAAAGGCATGCAAGTCATTCGTTCGGTTAAGGAAATGAAGACTCGCTCCATGGACTTACGAAGGCATGGAAAGACTATTGGCTTCGTTCCAACCATGGGTTTCCTGCATGAGGGGCATCTTTCTTTGGTTGATTTGATTCGCAAAGATTGCGACATCCTCCTCCTTTCCATTTATGTTAACCCTACTCAGTTCGGAGTGGGAGAAGATTTTGATAAATATCCACGCGACACTGAACGGGATCTAGAGCTATGCCGCAGCCGTGGGGTTGACCTAGTGTTTATTCCCGAATCGTCAGAAATCTATGCGGAAAATGCATCGACCTATGTGGTAGAGGAAGAAGTGGGGATGGGGATGTGTGGAAATGCCCGTCCCAATCATTTCCGGGGGGTCGCTACTGTGTGTGCTAAACTATTTAATCTTTGTCTGCCAAACTATGTGGCTCTTGGTCAAAAAGATGCCCAACAAGTAGTCGTGCTCAAACGAATGATTCGCGATCTTCACTTTCCTATCGAAGTGGTGGTTGGCCCAATTTTGCGTGAACCGGACGGCCTCGCTATGAGTTCCCGTAATAAGTACCTTCAACCTAAGCAACGAGAGGAAGCCTTGCTTGTTTATCAATCCATACAGGCAGCCCAAAAAGTGGTGGAAGAAAAAGGTTCTTCCAATGTGGATCGGGTAAAAGCAGAGGTCTTGAATGTTTTGAAACAAGGCCGTTTACTACGGGTGAATTATGTGGACATAGTTGATCGTGGAACCATGCGTCCGGAAAAAGAGATTGCTGCGGGTCGTTCCCTTTTAGCGGTTGCGGTTTGGGTGGATCAGGTTCGTTTGATTGATAACTTTTGTTTTTAGTTCCTTTTTTATGACTGTTCAAAATAGGCCCCAAAAAGAGTACGATCTTGTGATCGTTGGAAGTGGAATTGCCGGGTTGAGTTTTGCTTTGAAGGTTGCTGAGGCTGGGTACCGGGTCGCGATCTTCACTAAAAAAACCAAGGCCGAGTCGAATACAAATTATGCTCAGGGTGGTATAGCCGTGGTTACCTCTGCCGGAGATGACTTGGACAAACATGTCCAGGACACTTTGGAAGCAGGAGATGGACTGTGCGACGCCAAGGTCGTCAGGGAAATATTGCAGGATGGTCCGGAACGAGTTCAGGATTTGATTCGCATGGGGGTAGAATTTTCCAGCCTGGAAGATGGTAGAATATCTCTAGGCAAAGAAGGGGGGCACAGCAAACGTCGGGTTTTACATGTTAAAGATATTACTGGCAAAGCCATTGAGGATGCACTGCTTGCCAATATTGCCGCCAAAGGCGTTGATTTATTTGAACATTTCTTCGCCATCGACCTGATAACGGCCAAGAAGTTGAACAAGCTGGGCATGGGGGAATCCAAGAGCGACCGAGTGGAGGGCTTGTATTTTTTTGATGCTGAAGCAAACGAAGTTATTACGGTAACCGCCTCTGCGGTACTGCTTGCAACCGGGGGTGCGGGGCAGACTTATTTGTACACCACCAACCCGTCCATCGCCACGGCCGACGGAATTGCCATGGCTTCACGTGCTGGATTGTCGGTGATGAACTTGGAATTTATACAGTTTCACCCGACCACTTTACATTCCTTGCAGGGCGATCGTTTTCTTATTACCGAAGCGGTGCGTGGGGAAGGAGCGAAATTAATTGATGCTCATGGAAAACCCTTTCTTAAAAAATATCACCCCCTTGCTGACCTAGCACCTCGGGATGTGGTTGCCCGGGCGATCGATCGGGAAATGAAAAGATCGGGTGCCTCCTGTGTTCGCTTGGATACTCCCAATATGAAGGTGGATTTTAAGGATCGTTTTCCAAATGTGTACGAGAATTGTATGAAACGAGGGATCGATCCGACGAAGACTCCCATACCGGTTGTACCAGCAGCTCATTATTCCTGCGGGGGAGTGCCCACCAGTCTTGATTGTTCGACCAAGCTTGCCGGTCTTTATGCTTGTGGTGAAGTGGCTTGCACCGGTTTACACGGGGCAAACCGTTTGGCCAGTAATTCTCTACTTGAGGCGGTGGTCATGGCCCATCGTGGCGCTGAGTCTGTGTGCAAGTATTTGGCGGGGCAGAAAAAAAGATCAGTGTGTCTGCCCGAGTGGGTAGATGGAGATGTACCAGCCTCCGACGAACGGGTTGTTCTTTCCCACAACCTTGAAGAGTTGAAGCGTGCAATGTGGGACTATGTGGGGATTGTCCGTTCGACCAAGCGTTTGGAGAGGGCTCATGCCCGCTTGCGAAATTTAAGGCGTGAAATTAATGAATATTATTGGAATGCCAAAGTGGATGTTCCTTTACTGGAATTGCGCAATTTAGTCTGCGTTGCTGAATTGATCGTACTTTCTGCCCTTCAGCGAAAAGAAAGCAGAGGCTTACATTTTACCATCGATTATCCCGATCAGACAGCCAAGCTCAAGAATACTCGCGTCGCTCCTCGCACCTAGTTTTATTCAATGGTGAAAAGCTTGGGCAAAATTGGAGTCGTCGGACCAGGTGCAATTGGTGGGTATTATGGGGGAATGCTCGCACAAAGTGGAGAGGATGTTCACTTCCTCTTCCGTTCGACTTTCGATGATATTGTGCGGGATGGATTGACCTTGGTTCACCAGAGTGAGCAGGGCAGGAGTTCAAAGGTGGGAAATTTGCATGCTTATCATACACCCAGTTCCTTGGGTCCGTGTGATTGGATAATTGTGGCGATTAAGGCCACGGCAAACTCGGCCCTGGAAGAGATTATTCGTCCAATGCTAGGACCATCCACCCGTTTGCTCACTTTGCAAAACGGAATGGGCAATGTGGAAAACCTTCATCGTCTTTTTGGAGAAGGTCGCCAGGTAATGGCTGGCCTTTGTTTTACCTGTATTAATCGCACATCACCCTGTGTGATTGAAAGTCTCCTTCCTGGGTATGTACAATTTGGACAATTAGACGGGCAGTTGTCCAAGGATGCAGAAACCATGGTTCAATCTTTTGAAGCTTCTGGAATTAAGGTTCGGCGAGCAGATTCTTTGGACGATGCCCTTTGGAGAAAACTTTGCTGGAATATTCCCTTTAATGGACTTGCCATTGCTGCCGGTGGAATAACTACAGATTTGATTCTTGCTGATTCCAAACTCAAAAAAAGAGCCCATGATTTAATGCTTGAAGTACAGTCGGCCGCCTATGCTCATGGGGTTGAGATCGAGGACTCCTTTTTGAATCGTCAATTTGAATTAACCGAGCCGATGGGGCCATACAGACCATCCAGTTTGATTGACTTCCTGGACGGTAAACCGGTTGAAGTAGATGTGATCTGGGGGGAACCCTTGCGGCGAGGAATAGCTAAGAAGGTACTGATGCCAGAGACCGAAAAGTTATGGAATGAATTAATCGAAAAAACTGGAGTTGTACAAAAGACTTAGTTAACGGAGGCAGGTTTGTCTATTGGCGGTCGACGATCAACCTCGAAGCCAAGAAAGCGAATAAACCAACGGCCTCCCTTTTTTAAATCTTCTAGTACTAAGTAGAGGCAGGGTACCATCAATAGGGTGATAAAGGTAGCGAACATTACACCAAATCCAATGGCAATGGCCATAGGTTTAAGAAACTGTGCCTGCAAACTTTTTTCAAAAAGGATGGGCATCAATCCGACAAAGGTAGTCAGCGAAGTAAGGAGGATGGGTCGGAACCTGGCCATCCCTGCGGTCTTTACTGCATCCAAAAGAAAGGTTTCCTTCGTTCGTTCGTTTACATAATGAACCAAGACCAAGCTATCATTAATGACCACACCAGTCAGAGCAACTAAACCGAAGTGGGAAAGCTGACTGAGAGGAAGTCCGAAAAGGTAATGTCCGAGGGTTGCCCCGATCAATCCGAATGGAATAACAGACATAATCAAAAAGGGCTGGAGGTAGGAACGGAAAGGAATGGCAAGCAGGGCGTAGATGAGAAACAGGCAAATTCCTCCTACACGAGCAAGGCCGGAGTCACTCTCTTCCTGTTCCTTTTTTTCTCCCACAAAGGAAAATTTTAATCCGGGGTATTCCTGGCGCAGTTGAGGAAGAAAGTTTTTTGCCAAGTCCCGCTCAATACCGGGTACATCGGCAACCACCTTATCTGCAGAAGAACCCACATTAATGATTCGAGAACGGTCTGTTCTGGTAATCGTGGAAAACCCTAACCCAATTTTAATATCCGCCACTTCTTCTAATGGAGCTTCCACTCCACTGGGTGTACGCACTCTTAAATTGGACAGGGATGTCAGGCTTTTACGGTCACTAAGAGGGTATCGCAGCATCACCTTGACCTCATCCCTGTTTCTTTGCAGGCGCTGAATTTCTTCACCATAATATGCCTGCCTGACTTGCCGACCAAGATCAGCCTGAGTAAGTCCGATTGATCGACCAGCTGAATTCAAACGAAGTTGCACTTCGCGTTTGCCCGCAGAAAAGGTATCCCGTTGATCAAATAAACCTTCGTAGGTCTCCAATTGTTTGACAAGCGTTCGACTGGCGAGGCTCATGCTATCGAGATCAAGCCCTGAGATTTCCACCTCCAATGCGGTGCGACTGCCTCCGGCGGCCACATCCCCAAAAAACAATTCCTTTAGCCCAGGGATCGGTCCGATTTGCTCCCGCCACAGAGCAGAAATTTGCGGAGCCGTACGCGTGCGCATTTCTGATTTGATCAATTCCACGCTCACTTCTCCCATGTTTGAACCAGATACAATATTTGATGAACTCTTTGGTCCGCCTGAAAAAGGCTGGGCACCCATGGTACGCATAACATAGCGAAAGGGATTAGGCTCTCCCATCTTGTCTAATTCTTCAATGACTTGCAGTCGTGCCAGTTCGATCGTATCCATTGCTTGTTCAGTAGACCGAGCGGGCACACCTTCCTGCATGTTAATCTTGACCGATATGTAATCGGACGGAACCGGTGGAACTCCTCGGATCGAGGGAACATGTCCACCGGCAATCAGGCCAATAGTCACAGCAAATAGACCACTAAAAAAAGCGAGGGTTAAGTAGCGATACCTTAGGCAGGATTCTAAAAATGGCTGGTAGGCCTTTTCGATGAACCGTTCAAGTCCTTGTGCAATCTTGTCTTGCAAGCGGGATAGGAAATTGCTCGGAGCCTGGTTGAATCGGCAAAGGCTCAAATGATAGGGCAGTATAAACTTTGACTCGATAAGCGAGAAAAATAGTGCCGGTATGACGACCAGAGGGATATCCTTAAGCAGCTTACCTAACCATCCCGGAAGAAAGAGTAGGGGAACAAAAGCCACCATACTGGTAATGATTGCAAAGGTAACAGGCATGGCCACACGGTGCGTACCATCAATGGATGCGGCTAACGGACTTTTCCCACGCCTGCCCTGTGTATATACAGATTCTCCAACCACAATTGCATCGTCGACTAAGATTCCCAGAACCACGATGAAGGCAAAGAGAGATACCAAATTGATCGAAGCTCCGATCACACCCATAGTAGCAAAGGCTCCCATGAAGGAAATTGGCAGGCCAAGCGCCACCCAAAAAGCAAGCGATGGACGCAGGAACAGAGACAGGACGAGGAAGACCAATAAAAGTCCCTGCGATGCATTATCAATCATCATTTGTAAACGACCGCGCAGGTAATAAGAACTATCCTGCCAGATCGTCATTTTGACGCCCTCGGGAAGATTAGGACGGATGGCCTCGACATAATCGCTTACTTTATCAGAGATATCCAACGGGCTTTGATTACCTACGCGAAATACTCGGAGGGTAACTGCGGGTTGTTCGTCAAAAATAGTGTAGAGTGCTTTGTCTTCGAACGCGTCTTTTACTTTGGCGACTTCTCCCAAAGTTACACTCGACCCATTTTCTGAGGGTAATAATTCAATGGCATCAAATTCCTGTCCATCTCGGGCTTTACCCATTGATCTCAGTAGGGTTTCACCCGCAGAAGTTCTGGCAACTCCACCAGGAACATCGAGCGAGGTTTGACGGAGGGTGCGAGCAACTTCGTCAAAGCTAAGTCCATGTTCGCGCAAAGCTGATTCAGAAACTTCGATTCCAATTTGAGGTTTACGAATTCCGGCAATCTCTACCTGGGTAATGCCTGGAAGGTTAGTCAAGTCATCTAGGGTTTGATCCGCTAATTTGCGTAGAGACTTTTCATCACAGTTTCCATGGATGGCAACCGCGAGGACGCGTCTTTTGATGGTGGTCACTTCAACCATGGGTTTTTCGGCTTCTTCTGGTAAAGTGAGGATGGAATCAACCCGAACTTTTATTTCATCGGCAAGCAGTTTGGCATTCCTTCCACGCTCTACCTGAACTGAGACCACTCCAAAGTTTTCGCGTGAGTACGAGGTCATTTCTTTGATGCCAGTAAGATCCCAAATTTTTTCTTCAATTTGTTTGCATATACCGTCCTCCACTTCAAGAGGTGCGGCTCCGGGGTAGGCTACAGAGATGGTAACGAGATCTAGGTCGAAGTCTGGGAAAAGCTCCATTTTTAACCCACGCACGGAAAAAATCCCCGCAATAAGAATGACCCCCATTAGGAGGTTGGCGGCTACTCCGTTTTTGGCAAACCAAGCAATCATTTATTTACTCCCGTTGGCATCCGTAACTGGAACCTTTTTGCTAGCTTGGACTGGCTTGTTTTCTCCGACTATCCGAACCTTCATTCCCTCCGAAATCACTTCAATAGGAGTGGTGCAAACACGCTCACCATTTTTTATTCCGCTACCAACCCAGACTTTTTGGTCTGCACGGTGGAGAACTTCAACTTGGCGGGATCTTAGGCCGTTTTGATTGTCCACTACTAAAATGGTGGTCAGATCCCGAAAGGCTGATTCCGGCAATAGGTAGACGGGTACTTTTTTACCAATGAGTTTTAAATTCGAAAAGGTTCCAAGGCTCAATGGATTCTTAATTGCTTTCTTGGAAAAGGGATTGGCAAAGCATTGATCAATTCGAGCGATGAAATTAGTCAACCTGGTCTTGGGATCAACAATTCCTTGGGACCGATCGATTAATCCAAAATGGGTTGGTTTTCCTTCACGATTTAAGGTTTCAACCTTTATTTTTGAGAGCTCGGAGTTCGAGCCGTCCACAAAACCGAGAAAATCAATTTCCCTCTGGCTTAGAGAAAGGTCAATCTCAGCAGAATCGAGGGAGTAGACCTCGGCTAGTGCGGCTGAAGTTCCTCCCCCCACTCGTTGTCCACGACCGACCATCGTACGAATAATCCGACCATCAAAAGGGGCAAGTACTTTGGCTCGGGATAAATTTTTCTTGGCCTGAGTAACAAAGGCTCTTGCCGCATGAGTTTCTGCCTCTGCCTTGCGAATCTGAGGTATTCGTCGGACCAATTCTGAAGCTTCTTTCCAATCCCGTTCTCCCCATTCGCTCTTCGCTTGTTCGGCAAGCTCCTGCTCCTGGACCAATTGAAGTTGAGAACGACGCAGGTTTGCCTCTGCTTCAGCGACAGTGCTAAGAAGATCAACTTCTTCGATTTTAACCAATAAATCACCTTTACGGAAAAAACCACCTGCCCGAAATGAGGGAGCCAGATCCTGTTCTGTAAAAGGAGCCACCCCTTCGATAATTCCAGGAACTTCGGCAATCAATGTGGTTAATGTACGCGGACGGACCACGCCATGGGTGCGAAGGTTTGCAGGCAGGGATTTCTCTTCGGCCACGATTACTTCGACATAGGGAGATTCCCTTTTAATTTCCCGTGGTTGAGGTTGTGGGCGCATCTGGATTAGATACCAGGCAAACCAGACAAGCGTGGCAAGGACCAGTGGAGGAAGAATATATTTTCTCATGATTTTTCGGCCATGGGGGATAGACCCAAGGCTAAGTAAAGATCAATTCGGTTATGCAAGCGTTGCTTGCGTATAGTAAAGGCTCGGCTCCTTGCATCAAAGGCACGTCTTTGATTTTCCAAAGCGTTAAAAATTCCTTCAACTCCCCGCTGGTATCTTTCCCAACTCAACTCGGCGGCTTGTTCGGAGGATTGAGCGGCCAGTTCGATTAACTTTTCTTGACCAGCTAATCGAATTTCTGCAGCAAGCAGGTTTTCAACCTCAACAAAAGCACGCAGGGCGGTGGAACGATATTGTCCCCAAGCTGCTGCTTGTATTGCTTTGGCTTGTCGATGAGCTGCCCGCAATCGACCACCATTGAAAATGGGTTGCGTAAAGGAACCGTTTATCCCCCATGTTTGGAAGTTTTGGTCCAACAAGTTTTCAAACTCATCGCTACGACTTCCCGGACCACCAGTAAGGGCGAGCGAAGGGAAAAAGTTTTTTCGGGCGACCCTTAGATCAAGGCCCGCACTTAGAGCTTTTTTCTCAGCAGCGAGCAAATCTGGACGTTTGATTAAAGTTTGGCTGGGGGTGGATATGAAAATCTGAGGATTAGGGAATTCTCCAATCTCTTTACTCAAATTTTGATCAAGGGTACTACTGGGGTATTTTCCTAATAAAAAATTCAGTCTTCTTGTGTTGGATTCAAGCTGCCCGGCAAGGGCGAGGCTTTGTGCCTGGGCGGTTGCAGAAATTGCCTGGGCAAGGTTTTTATCTAGGCCATTGGCAAGGCCTTTTTCGAATCTTTCTTCCACGAAGGTTTGATTTTGGATGAAAGATTGGGCACTTTTACGGGCAAGGTCGAGTTGTTGAGTTCCTTCAATCAAGTCGTACCACGCTTTGGCTGTTTGACCAGCCAGGGATAGACGCGAACTCTTGTACTCTAGGCTGTCCGCTTCAAACGCTCGTAGGGCTGAATCTCGTTTGTCAGCAAGTTTTCCCCATAAGTCCAGCTCCCAACTAATATTAAGCCCAGAGGTAAAACTATTGCTTGTAAATGAAGTGCTGCCATTGGGTAAGTTGAAGCCAATAAGGTTACGTTTAGAACGGCTACCAGTAACCTCTGCTCGGGCGGAGGGAAGAAGTTGAGCACCCAATATGGTAGCTTGTTCCCCTTTAGCGATTAATCGTTCAGCTGAGACTTGTAGATCTGGGTTGTTGATCCAAGCCTGCTCGATTAATCTTTTAAGAGGAATACCACCAAGCGTGTCAGCCCAACCGGATTCAGAAAGGTTGGATTCAATGGAAGTTGTGTTGGATTCCCAACGTGGAGGGTAGGATATTCCTAATGGCGGATTTTTTTGGGCAAGAGGTAGGCTGCACCCAAAGAACAAAAAATGGCTAATTCCTGTTAAAGTTAGAAATATGGTTTTAGGTTTCATTCTGTTGATGAAGAATTGATACCCATAACAAAGCCGTGTGTCACGAAACGAATCAAACGATTGATCATTTCACCAACCTCCTCCTCGCTACAAACGCCCTCGGTGAAATCACGAAGTCTGCGATGCTGGGCGAGTGCTCCTAACATCGAAGAAACGGCGAGATGGAGATGCCAGTGGATTTCTTTGGTTGGCACATTGGGGAATGCAAGGGAGAGTTCTTGATGATAAAGCTTCGCAATTTGTGAGAAAAACTTTTGGTGCATACGTTCTATAAAATAAACAGGTTCAGTAAAAGTGCGGGCGACCAACTGAGCAAGGCTCCAACGAGATTTGGAACTGCGGGCAATTTCTTCTCCGATAGGGAAAATAAGAGAGTGAAAGATTTCATGAGCAGAAGGAGCGAGTTTTCCATTTCTCCGCTTAGCTTCTTCTAATAGAGCAAGTCTTCGTTTATTAATAGGTTGAATCCGTTCACTCAACATTTCCAAAACTAAAGCATCTTTGGACCCGAAGTGATAATTGGCGGCCGCCAGGTTGGCATCGGCTTCCTGTGCGACTGAGCGCATGGTTAATCCGTTGTAACCGTGTTCAGCAAATAGGCGAGCAGTAGCATCAATTAACCTTCTACGAGTCGCCAATTTTGGTTTTGCAGGTTTTGGAGGGGATGAAATCATTAAACAAATCTATTAAAACGCTTGTTTGAAAAAATACAAATGAATACCAAGTCATTATAGAGATTTTAGTGGAAGTATGGGGGGTTAATGGTTGACTTTGAGGGGTAAATTTAGTTGGGTAATAAGCTTTTCCAAAATTTCAAGTACTCACTCCGTTCGAATATGATTAAGATACGTTTGCAAAGGCATGGCGCCCGTCACGCCCCCTTCTACCGCATGGTAGTTACTCCCTCGGAAACCCGCCGTGATGGCCGATACATCGAAGTCTTGGGAACTTATAATCCCCAGTCCTCGGCACGTGAACGCGAACTCGATTTAAAGTTGGATCGCATTGATCATTGGTTAGATGTTGGAGCTCAACCAACTGATACGGCTAAAAGTTTAATTCGCCAAGGTCGCTTAAGCCCTGAAGAATGGTTGAAGCGTACTGAAGCCAAAGCCTCTGCAAAAGCTGCTCGTATCTCTAAAAAGAAAAATCCAGCTCCTGCCGCCGAAGCCCCTGCCGAAGAGGAAGCTAAAGCTGAGGAGGCTCCTGCTGAAGACGTAAAGGAAGAGCCTGCAAAGGAAGAACCCAAAGCCGTTGAAGCTTCTGCAGAAGAGGTAAAGGAAGAACCTAAGTCTGAAAAGCCAGAGTCAGAAGCCAAAGAATCTCCAAAAGAACCTGCAAAGGAAGAGCCTAAAGTTGAGGAAGCTCCTGCTAAGGAGACTAAAGAGGAGCCCAAAGCTGATAAGCCAGTGCCCCAGGCGAAAGAATCTAAGGAAGAACCTAAAGTTGAAGAAACTCCTGCCAAAGAGGTAAAGGAGGAGGCCAAGAAAGTACCCGAGGAAAAACCCAAAGCGAAGAAAGCCCCAGCTAAAAAAGCGAAGAAGGATGAGTCTAAGGAAAAACCTGAAGACACACCATCTGCGGAGGCCAAAGAAGAATCGAAAGACTCCTGATCTTTCTTTCAGTTGTATTTTTTTACACCTTTTAATTTGTAATGCCTCTTTTCGGCACCGATGATTCAACCTATGAACTCACCCCTGCGTTTCGACGTTTTGTCTCTCTTTCCGAGAACTGTTGATTCATTTGTAGGCGAAAGTATCTTGGGCAAAGCGTCGGATCGTGGATTGATTGAAGTTTCTTCCCATGACCTTCGCGATTGGGCAAAAGGCAAACATCGTGAAGCCGATGACCGTCCATTTGGAGGTGGTGCGGGGATGGTGCTAAAACCAGAACCGCTTTTTGACGCAGTTGAGGAATTATCCCGCCCGCAAAGTACCGTGATTTACATGGCTCCAGATGGAGATCCCTTTACCACGCAAATGGCCAAAGAGCTTTCAACTTCGCAGCATTTGGTTTTAATCAGTGGGCATTACGAGGGAATTGACCAGCGTGTTCGTGACGAGCTGGTTGACCGCGAAGTTAGTATTGGAGACTATGTGCTCACCAATGGATCATTGGCAGCTGCAGTTATGATTGATGCGGTAAGTCGTCACCTCCCAGGAGTACTAGGAGATGACGAGTCTCTTCTCGACGAATCTTTTGAGGACGATTTACTGGGATGTCCTCAGTATACCCGTCCAGCTGAATTTAGAGGCATAAAGGTACCGGAAGTTCTTCTTTCGGGAAACCATGAGGACATTGCACGCTGGCGCCACGAGCAAAGAGTGCAAAAGACTCGTAGTCTTCGACCTGACCTCTCAACCAACACCCAAACTATTAGGAATTGATAAGATGAATGAACAATTGTTGAATGAAATAACCAGCGAGTATCTCCAAGAAGGCCGCGACGCATTCAAAGTCGGTGACGGGGTGAAAGTTTATGTACGTGTGCGCGAAGGCGACAAGGAGCGGATTCAGCTATTTGCTGGTATTGTTATTGCCCGTAAGGGGTCAGGTGTGCACGAGACCTTTACGGTTCGCAGGATTGCCTCTGGTGTTGGAGTTGAACGGGTATTTCCTGTGCATTCTCCCCTTATTGAAAAAGTAGAAGTAGATCGCGAGAGCATTACCATGCGTTCTCGGATGTACTACCTTCGCGATCGCATTGGTAAGGAAGCTACCAAGGTTAAAGAAAAGCGTATTTTCGAAAAAAAGAGAAAGAGCTAACCCAAGCTGTTTCTCAAATTTGCAGTTAGGTAGAAATATATCTGCAGCAAATTACCTTTTTCTTAGTTCGACTAAGCTAAGCCCGTAACAAGTTAAGTCTTTCGGGCAATAAAAATTGTTCAAGCATTCTTTGGCCATCCGCAAACCCACAAGTTGTCTGCGTAGACTCTATGATTTCTTGGTATATTTGTCTGACTCTACTTCCGTATACAGATGCGGAAAAGTTTTCGCTTACGGAACTTTGATTATTCAGTATTTTTGCCCTCGTTAAGATATTCAATTCAGCCTGTTCACGCAGAGTACTTGCGAGTTGTTGTGAGGTTTTTACTTTTTGAATTATTGTTTTTTGCATGACCTCATCTAAGCACCCAAAGTCAATTCCCTCGTCCTGGCAGATTGCAGTATAAGCTCGTTTAAATGAATCAGCCGGTAATGTGACCTGATATTGGCGGTAAATATTGACGAGGGCCGCTTTAATTTTTTCTCTCAAGTAATCTCCGTCAAGTAGCGATCTCTCCACCCAGAGGTTTGAGTAGAGATTCTCAAGGTTAACTCCTAATTGAGTAAAATCTGAAGTGATGTCGGGTATATTTCTTCCGCAAAGACTCTTTCCAAAGCTCCAAGGTTCAAGAAACCCTAGCCCAAAGCCTTCTGCCACGCTAACATTAATAATTGATGCCGCTTGTCGGACGAGTTCAGGAAAACTTATATTTAATTGTTCACCCAACCCATAGGTTAAGGATAGGCCTAAACTCTTTCCAAACGATTTCCATTCATCGTAGGTTGTTTGGAAGGATGGATTGGTTGGACCGAGGCTGTTGGCAAAATGGATTTCTGGGTGAGAGGCTGAAAGTAAAGCGAGTTCTCCCAAATTTTTTCTTCTCACTGCCCGAACTGGGTAAAGGTAAAGGTTATCAGGGATACCTGAGCTGGGTGTTGTAGTTTGGACTAGGTCAGGCGGAGTGTCGCAGGGAACGGCGTTTGCTAATAAATGAACTGAACTTGGATGATCTTTCAGTACATACTGTAAAAATGACTGGTCCCGTTGGTTAAGGGCTGCGTAATGTATTTGTCCACCGGTAGGATAGGCTACTTCATGACTTTTTCCAAGGTTGAGAAAGTTTTCTGACCTTCCATCCTCTGCAAAGTCATGAGGCTGCAAAAGCATCGGGTGCTCTTCCTTGGCAAGCTGGGCAATTGCCTGAGTAAGTCCTGGGTTTTTTCCAAGCGAGTGATTGTGAACATGCCAAAGGTCGGGAAGTTGTCCGAGTGCATTACGAGCGACATCCTCCATTCTTAAACGAAGAGTGTTTGGATCAATAGAATCGGTCAAAGTCGCATAATCGAGTCCTTCAACCACCCGTACTTGGTCCAAGATTTTGCCAGTGTAAGGCCGACCGCTAAGAATAACCCACTGATCTGGGCCTTTTCCTGAATCTTTCCAGGATTGGATGGTATTTTCTAATACTCGGGTAACCCCACCCGGTTCGAGATGGTAATGTACCAGAGCTACTTTCATGGAGAAAAAGATGGATCAGGAAGAAGCCATGCGGTTGCGGTATCCCTCAATGTCAATCATGGGGGGTCTTTCTTCTTCTATGACTTCCTGCACTAATTGATGGTATTTACCTTCTTCAACCTCGAAGCGTCGGTAAAATGTTTCCAAATCAGGCATCCGGTCTAATTTTCCTTGAGCGTGCAGACGGTTAAAAAAGGTTTGGAGGATACCAAAACTCATTTTTCCCAGAGCATTTGTGGTTTGATTTCGATGAACTCTACGGTCGAGATCGGTCTGGGCAAAAGTCTCCAACCCATGCATCGCATAGAGGTCTAAAAGGTGGGAGGTTTCCACTCCGTATCCAATCGGAAAAGGAATTTTTTCGAGTACTTCTCGACGGGCTGCATATTCCCCGGATAGGGGTTGGATGATGTGGGAAAGTTCGGGGAAAAAGAGTGAGAAAAGCGGACGGATGAGAATCTCGGTAACTCTGCCCCCCCCACTTGGTCGGAGGCCGCTCGAGTAATTGAGAGGTCGGTCATAGAATGCTTTTACATAAGAAATCTCATCCCGGTGAATCAAGGGTGCAACCAGTCCATAAACAAATCGTGGGTGGATGTTTGAAATATCAGCATCCACATAGCAAATAATGTCTCCCTTAAGTTGGTGTATAGCCTTCCAAAGGTTTTCTCCCTTCCCGCGCTTGTCTCCGACCTCGGGAAGGATATCGGAGGCTAGGTAAACATCGGCGCCGTAGTTCTTTGCAACCTCAAGAGTTTTATCCTTTGAACCCGAATCGATCACTGCAAATTCATCGATCAGGGGATAACGTTCCATCAATTCAGAACGAAGAATCAAGACTTCTTTTCCAATAGTTTTTTCTTCGTTTAATGTTGGAATGCAGAGGGAAATCTTAAGGCCCTTTTTTTCCTTCTCCTCAACCAGTTTAATTAAGTCCCAAAAGTCCGCATGATGAAAGGTATTTCTTTCCAACCAATTCTCGTTAATCTTATTCATGAATCACAAATTCCTTGATCAATTGCTTGGATTAGGCTGACAAGTTGAGTCATACCTGCATAAAGAGGGTCAAGCTGTACGGTTTCGTTGATCTCGCGCAAATTCTCAACGGTGGTCAATCCGAGGGTGACCGCTGGTAGACCACTTAGAATCAAAGCATTAAGATCTCCCGTGCTAGGGTCGACCTTCGGAGTAATCCCAGCTTCTTGCATAATCGATCGCGTGGTTTTTACTAAGGGGTGGGTGAAGGGAATACTGCAATTCTGTCTTTTGGCCACGACTTCCATGCTTACCAAAGTACCAGTCTCGGCAGAAAATTGTTCACATATCTCGTTGAGCTGGTCCTCCATCTGACCGATGATATCGTCGTCTTCGCTGGTAATTTCAAAACGTAACGTTCCTTGCTTGGGTGAAGTATTAAAACTTGAACCACAACGAAGTCCTCCAAAAACCAATTGTGTTTTCGGCTCTTTAGGAATGGGGATTTCTCTGATCTGGTTAATTAGACCGGTTACATGACTGATGGCTCCTGAAGCCCCAAACCTTTTCCAGTCGTAGTCGCTGGGCACTTGCAGGGTAATTTCTCCACGCAAAGTTCCAAGACCCGAATAACTCAATCGTCCAAGAGTCGAACCTTCTACACAAATACCTGCACGGGCTGGTAAACTCATGGTTTCGAGAAAGCCACTTGCTCCTTCAAGGTTTGCTCGACCGAGGCTTCGCGAATTGGCAACGAGAATAAGATCGTCACGCAATCGTATTCCCAAATCATCGAGCAGACGGGGTAGGGCGATCATTGCGGCAAGTCCCAAGGCATTATCGGCAATTCCAGGTCCAGACATGTGACCAGAACCCACTTGGATTTCGTGCCTGACTTCCCGTGAAAAGACGCTGTCGGCATGTGCCATAACCAGAATGGATGATTGACCTTCAGTTCCCGGAAGGTGAGCGGATGCATTCCCAAATTCATCAATATTTGGCGCGCTAAGTCCATTCTCCCGAAAACGGTCAACCACCGCACGAATACGTTCATCTTCGCCGTAAGTAGGCGAAGGAATTTCTCCCAGCAACACTGTATCGGTTAAAAAAGAATCCCGCTTTTCACTAATTTTTTTGATCCGTTCAGGGATTTGATCAAGCAGTCCGCTAAGTGCTGTTTCACGATCAATTTCTTGTATTTCCATCGACAATTGATTTAGGGAGTGAAGCAGGTTTTTGCAAAGCATAACCGAAAAAATTGTTTTAGGGGTTGAAATAAAAGAGAGCTTACTCCATCACCCAAAAGGGTAAGGTATGATGGATTTTCGCTTTTTAAATAAATAGATGGCTAAAAATATAGGATTTGTGTCGACTCGTTTTGCCGGGCAGGACGGGGTTTCGCTTGAAAGTGCAAAATGGGCAGAAGTGCTCTGGGAAGATCATCATGTTAGTTTCTGGTACAGTGGACAGAGTGACCGCAATCCTGACATTAGCCATGTTATCCCTGAGGCTTATTTTGGATTTCCGGAAAACCAGTGGATTAATCAACAAATTTGGAAGGGCGAGCCTCGTGATCGATTTGTGACTGAACGCATAAGGGCTTTGGCCGATTACCTGAAAAGTACCTTGTATCGATATGTGGAGAAATTTTCCATTGATCTCTTGATCCCACAAAACTGCCTGGCCATACCTATGCATGTTCCTTTGGGCATCGCTTTAACGGAATTTCTCTCAGAAACAAGAATGCCTGCCATCGCCCACCACCATGATTTTTACTGGGAACGTACCCGATTTTCGGTCAATTGTATCCCGGAATATCTCGATATGAGTTTTCCGCCCAAACTGGGTAACATGCGCGATGTGGTCATCAATGAAGAAGCACAGGAGCAATTGGCTCTTCGCAAAGGAAGCGCCTCCTTGGTCATTCCGAATGTTTTCGACTTTGAAAACCCTCCTGAACCTGTCGATGAATATGCTTCCGATGTCCGTTATGAGCTCGGTCTGTCGGAGGATGACTTTTTTATTTTACAACCGACTCGGGTAGTTCCACGCAAGGGCATCGAACAGGCTATTAAACTGGTCAGTATGCTAAAAGACCCGCGCTGTAAACTGGTGATCTCACATGAAGCTGGAGACGAAGGGTACGAGTACTTAGGGATGCTTGAACAGCTGGCCAAGGAAGAAGGGGTGGATATGCGCATAGTAGCCGACCGAGTGGGAGAAGTCAGGCAGCGAGATTCCGACGGGCGAAAAGTTTATACCCTATGGGATCTTTATCACCATGCCGATTTTGTCACCTATCCTAGTACTTACGAGGGTTTTGGAAATGCCCTGTTGGAAGCGATCTACTTTCGCAAACCGGTACTAATCAATCGTTATTCCATTTTCGTACGTGATATTGAACCCAAGGGTTTTCGCTTACTAACCATTGATGGCTTTGTCACTCCGACGATCGCTCGGCAAGTCCGTCAAATTTTGACTGATTCGGAATTGAGCAAAGAGATCGTTAACCACAATTACGAAGTGGCCAGGCAATTTTACTCTTACTCCACTATTCGCAGCAACTTACGGGCTTTTATCGCCGATTTGACCGGTTATTAAGTAAAATATGAGCTATTTCACTCAAACTGCTATCAAGCACATCTCCAGTACCCGTTTAAAACTTCTGCGCCGGAGACTGGGTAAACTCTACGGTATGGACCGAGCTGACCGGTTACTCGATCGGATGTACCAAATGATCGGTCGGTATGGAGTTGGAGTGGGCTTGTCTCCCAATACAGGCCCATCCGGCCTAAGTCAGCAGGATGTAGTCTTAATTTCCTATGCTGATATGGTGCAGGCAAAGGATCGGGCTCCTCTCGAGGTTTTACGACAGTTCTGCACCCAACGGTTAAAAGGAGCGATTTCCACCATTCACTTCTTACCCTTTTATCCATGGACTTCGGATGATGGATTTTCTGTGGTCGATTACCGTCAGGTTCACAAGGATTATGGGAGCTGGTCAGATATCGAAAAATTTGCAGATGATTTTCAGTTGATGTTTGATTTAGTGCTCAACCATTGCTCATCCAAAAGTCCTTGGTTTAAGGAATTTGTATCCGGGGTGGAACCGGGAATGAATTATATTATGATGGGAGATCCCGAATCCGATCTTACCACTGTGGTGCGCCCACGCTCCTCTCCCTTGCTAACCCCATATCAGACCCGTGGAGGAGAAAAAATGGTATGGACTACCTTTAGTGCTGACCAAGTTGACTTGGACTGGACCTGCCCTGATTTACTCTTCGAATTTCTCGATATCATATTATTTTACATCTCGATGGGTTGCCGAGTTCTTCGCCTGGATGCAGTGGCGTTTTTATGGAAAAAAATGGGTACCAATTGCCTGCATCTTCCTGAGACTCATGAAGTGATCAAGTTGATACGCAATTTTGTGGAAGTGGTCGCTCCAGAGACCATTCTTCTCACCGAGACGAATGTTCCTCACGAAGAAAATATTTCTTATTTTGGCAAAGGGGACGAAGCCCATGCAGTTTATCAATTCTCTCTGCCTCCATTGCTTTTGCATGGGTTGTTGAGGGGAACTTCTAAACATATGAGGGAATGGGCTACTCAACTCAGTCCGCCTCCTAAAGGTTGTCACTTTCTTAATTTTACTGCTAGTCATGATGGTGTGGGCGTCCGCCCATTGGAAGGGATTTTGCCTTCTCAGGAGGTCCTTTCTTTGGCTAAAGAAATCGAGAGCAAAGGGGGGAAGGTTTCGATGCGCAGCCTTGCCGATGGTTCAGATTCCCCCTATGAACTAAATGTAACCTATTATTCAGCACTTTCTGACCCAAATCAGCCGGAGTTAGGAGAGGCTCGATTTTTATGCTCACAAGCCCTTGCTCTTTCATTGCAAGGTATTCCTGCTATTTACTTTCATTCGCTTTGCGCCACTCCCAATGATCAGGATGGTTTCGCTGAAACTGGTAGGGCTCGCACCTTAAATCGTAAAAAGTGGCAACTTTCCGAGCTCGATTCTATGCTCGATGATGAAAATACCACGGGATCAAGGGTGTTTGACTGGTTTGTGACCACTTTAAGAAAGCGGGCATCCGCACCGGCTTTTCATCCAGATGCTTCTCAGGAAATTCTTAATCTTGGAGATTCTTTATTCGGTTTGATTCGTTCATCTATCGATGGGAACCAATCGATTGTTTGTTTGTATAATTTTTTACCCAGTTCAAGCGTGGTCAAGCCGATGAAGGAAATTAAAAAACGCTTTCCCCAAAGCAAGGC
>NZ_CAXLML010000222.1:0-5689 GCF_964187505.1 Candidatus Chordibacter forsetii | reverse complement strand
ATCAGATGCCACACATACACTGTTCCAATCTCCTTCCGGGGTCGGATTAGTCAGGGATTTGACGGTATCAATAGCGGCATTAGCCGCTGAAGCTGCTGATGAAGCACCACGGGCTTGTATAATAGCTGCTCCACGTTGTTGAACGGTAGGAATAAAATTAACATGGGCCCAGGTGTCATCAGAAATAACTTCGGGTGCAGGTTGTCCACCAATCTTGGAATTATAGTAATCAGGATACTGAGTGGCAGAGTGATTTCCCCAAATGGTAACATTAGAGACATCAGAGACCTGACAATCTGCCTTGGCAGCAAGTTGGGCGGCCGCACGGTTTTCGTCAAGTCGGGTCATGGCAAACCAGCGGTCGCGCGGAACCTCCGGTGCGTTATTCATAGCAATTAAACAATTTGTGTTACAGGGGTTGCCCACAACAAGCACGCGAACATCGGAGGCAGCATTATTTGCAATTGCCTGGCCCTGCCCGGTGAAAATCTTTCCGTTGATCCCCAGTAAGTCTCCACGTTCCATGCCCGCTTTGCGGGGCACGCTGCCGACAAGTAATGACCAGTTCGCACCGTCAAAACCGGCATTCAAGTCACTGGTTGGGCGAATATCCTTAAGCAAGGGAAAGGCACAATCGTCCAGCTCCATGCAGACCCCTTCGAGGGCTTTCATGCCGGGCTCGATCTCGATAAGGTTTAGAGCGACGGGTTGGTCGGGTCCGAAGAGCCCGCCCGAAGCGATGCGAAAAAGTAAGGAATATCCGATTTGACCGGCGGCTCCGGTCACGGCTACGCGAATGGGTGCTTGGTTGTTTGTCATTGTCTGGTTTTAGGTTGTATAAATTATGAAAATCGAGCCTTGTCCACTACCTCGGCAGCCCGGCGGAGGCAAGCCTCAGTCGACGACCAATCGATACATCCATCAGTAATGGATACGCCGTAGTCCAATTCGTTTAAAGGCCGGGGAAACGATTGACTGCCCGAATGTAGATGACTTTCGACCATAAAGGCATGGATCGATTCAGCCCCGGATTGTACCTGATCGAGTACAGCATCTAGCACCTCGGGCTGACGGGCTGGGTCCTTGCCGCTGTTCGCATGACTACAATCGATCATCAGTGAACAGGGTCCGTCTATTTCTTTAAGAAAGGATTGAGCATAGCCCACAAATTCTGGACCATAATTCGGGCCACTGGCCCCACCGCGCAAAATAATTTGGCAATCAGGATTCCCTCCCGTAGTCACTGCGGATGCACGGCCGTCTTCAGTGATCCCCAAAAAGGTCTGGCTCTGAGTGGCGGCAATGATTCCATTAACTGCGGCCTTTAAATCTCCGCTGGTCGCATTCTTAAAACCTACAGGCATTGATAAACCGGAAGCCATTTGCCGATGGGTTTGTGACTCGGATGTACGGGCACCAATTGCTGCCCAACTCAAAGAATCGGCAAGGTATTGGGGAGTGATCGGGTCGAGTAACTCAGTGGCGGTGGGAATGCCCAGGTCCAATACCTCTCCAAGAAAGGATCGGGCAAGTCGCAATCCCCCGGGGATATCACAGGTTCCATTGAGTTGGGGATCCATAATTAATCCCTTCCAACCCACGGTGGTACGTGGCTTTTCAAAATACACACGCATTAAAAGAAACAATCGATCTTCCAATTCGCGGGACAGGGCAATAAATTTTTCAGCATATTCCCGACAGGCTGTTAAATCATGAATCGAACAGGGCCCGACCACTCCGATTAGCCGACGATCCCGACCATGAATAATTTCGTGAAGAGCAGCACGGGAGCGGGCAATCACGCCAAGCTGGTGATCAGATCGTGGAATATCAGTCACCATTTCCAAGGGAGATGGAAGCGGTTCCGAGTCGGTAATTCTTAGGTTAGTTACTTGGTGCACAGGGGAAGTACCATAGAACCTAAGCTTGCATGAACAAGACAAACTTTTAGCAAAGGAGCATGTCCATGCAATTATTTGAGTTTTCTATAGCCGGTGTAGTACGGGTATCGGGCGAGGACGCCCTTCCCTATTTGCAAAGTCAATTGACCATTAACCTGAATCAAATTCCGGTCTTAGGCACACGCCCTGGACTCAGGCTAAGCCTCAAAGGAAAAGTCTTATTTGGTGCCCAAGTCATTCGCACGGGAGAGGAGGAATATTTGCTCGTCTGCAGGGATACCCCTGCATCTGCAGTCATAGGATTACTCGAAGAAAACATAGTCGCAGATGAAGTGGAATTCACAGACCTTTCCAATCACTGGAAATTATCCTCCCTTTTTCATCCTTCGAGTATGGAGAAGACCCTCGCCATTTCAGGCATTGAAAAGTTGGCGCCTAATGAAGCTCGGCAACTTGAGAAAGGTTGGGCCTTTCTCAATCCCAGCCTGCCCGGAAAATCTCTTTCGCTCCTACACCCGGCAGACTCAAGCCATCCTTGGCCCAACGATCTCCTAACCGCAGATTCAACAGAGTTGGAATATTTACGCCTTCAGGAAAATCTTTTCCGACCGGGGTTGGAAATTGGCGATACGGAATTCCCCCAGGAAGGAGGACTGGAAAAAAAATCGGTCGACTTCGACAAAGGGTGCTACCTCGGCCAGGAAGTGATGGCTCGTATCCATGCGATGGGCAAAGTTAGGAAACAAGCTGTTGCGGTTAAAGGTACTGGCAAACCTGAACTGCCTTGCCCCCTGCTTGATCAAGGCAAACCAGTAGGAACACTCAAAAGCCAATTCTCCCTCCGTTTTGGAGATGAATGGATAGGCACCGCAGTTGTTCATGAGAAGGCTCTCAGCGAACTGCATAATCAGGGCTTGCCATTTGGGAACAGCGATCAAAGGGTGCAAATTCTTTCCTAATGAACGAACACGATCAAACCATCTCACAAGTTGCTGAAGCATTTAAAAACTTGGGCTCTTCAACTGAACAGGCCCGAGTCATGTCCGAACAATTAGTCAAACGGGCGGATCAGATGGCCAAAGTAAACAACTCCTCCTTAATTGAAGAACTTGGAAAACTTTTGGAAACGGTATCGTGCGGTGCTCAAGGTCGTTTAAAACCCTCGGATGAAGCAGAAATGGGGCAAAAAAGCTCAAAAACCGCAGAAAAATAGGCTTTTCGAGAAAAAAAGTTTGACCGAAGCCGTGAAAACACCGAGCTAGAAGGCTACAAACCTAGTAAATAACCCTTCTAAACAAAAGGAAAATAATATGAATAAAGGTCAACTCATCGAAGCCGTTCAAAAAAACTTGGGCAAAGAAACTTCCAAAGCCGCCGCTGATGCTGCTCTCAATGCAGTACTCAATGCGATTACTAAGGCAGTGAAGAAGGAAAATGTTCAAGTCATCGGTTTTGGCACCTTTTCCGTGGTCAAGCGTGCCGCTCGTAAGGGAATTAACCCACAAACCGGAGAGAAAATTAAGATTAAGGCTTCCAAGAATGTAAAGTTCAAGGCTGGAGCAAAGCTCAAGGCTGCAATCTAATTTCTTGTTTCAAATACCCCTTTAAAGAGGCCCATGGGAAACCATGGGTCTTTTTTTGTGCTCTGACAATTGCCCAATTTATTGAGCATCTATTTGGAGGAAGAACAAAAGTTGGTATTTTCTTTTGCAAAACGATCAGCCTATTGTTTTCAGCTAAGTTCAGGAACCTGCTTTCTAAAATCCGGTAAGGTTTTTTAAAAAGGAATTTAAGTTAAGAAGGAAACCATCCTTGTCCTCGACGTGTAAATCGTGCCCTGCATCGGGTAAAGTCACAATTTTAGCAGCTGGAAAAAAACCTGTAACCAAAGTAAAATGTTCACTGCGCAAATAACCAGACTTCCCCCCTCGCAAGAATAGAGTTGGACCAGAGTACGAGTCTTGTCTGGCCAAGGGATTTTGGGATAACTCCATCATGCTGGCACGCAACACACCTAGGTTTACGCGCCATTGCCATACACCTGCCCGTTGCTGAAGGTTGGTGAGTAAAAACTGCCTAAACGCCCAGTTGGGGATTTTTTCGATTAATAAATCATCTGCCTGCTTGCGGGATTCAAGCCTAGAAAGTTCCAGCCCGAGCAAGGCGTCCAAAGTGGGTAGGTGGTGTTCGGGAGGATAATCACGGGGAGCGATATCCACCACCACCAAGCCCTGCAAATGATTAGGTTTGGAACAAGCATGAGCCATCGCCACCTTGCCTCCCAGGCTGTGCCCGCAAAGAACATAGGACTCAGACAAGTTCTGCTCGATCCATTGACCGATCTGTAGACTCATGATCTTTAAATCGGTTCGTGTACTGTGCGGGGATGCACCATGCTCTGGAAGGTCCAATGCATAAAGGTGGTAGTTTGGGGAAAGCGTCTTGGCTATGGACCTCCAATTTCTGGATGACCCGAGTAGACCGTGTAAAAAAATGACGACTGGATTGCCGGGTTCCCCGTACTCCTCGAAATACAAGGACTCGCTCAAAACAATTCCAATTGGGAAGGATCGATCTTGGGGGAGACCCGTCTTTTTTTAGGTGAGACTACAGGTTTTTCTAGCGGACCATTTTCTGGTGAAGGAGAATCTGCCATAGACTCATTGTCGACTGAAATCGTTCCATCTTCTGCCTCCAAGCCGGCAAGGATTTGCTTGGCCCGACTGACCACACCGTCAGGTAAACCAGCAAGACGGGCAACCTGGATACCAAAGGAACGCTCAGATGCACCCGGGGTTACCTGGCGTACAAAAATGATTTCATCGTTCCACTCTTTCACTGCTACCGCATAGTTCCGCAGACGCGGCAAACTCTCTGCCAACCGGGTAAGTTCATGGTAATGGGTGGCAAATAGGGTCTTAGGCCCCTCACTTCCCTCCCCGTGCAAATGTTCGACCACAGCCCAGGCAATACTCAATCCATCATAAGTGCTGGTCCCCCGTCCAATTTCATCGAGTACGATCAAGCTGTCAGCGGTGCAATTATTGAGAATGTTTGCGGTCTCGTTCATTTCCACCATGAAAGTGGAGTTCCCCCTGGCCAATTCATCACCCGCCCCTACCCGGGAAAATATACGATCGACCAAGCCCAACCTGCAGGACTTTGCGGGTACACCAGACCCAACCTGCGCCATCAGAGTGATCAGGGCAACCTGACGTATGTAGGTGGACTTACCTGCCATATTTGGTCCAGTAATTAAGCAGAGTTGTTCCTCCGCCGCCGAAAGATTGACATCGTTAGGTACGAAGGCATGGGTGCCTGCAAGCCCGAGGCTTTCCTGCTTGAGCACAGTCTCGACAACTGGGTGGCGCCCCTGCTCGATCAACAACTCCCGAGAACCCTCAACAAATGTAGGAATGCAATAATCCCGATCACGCAGAATCGCTCCCCAGGATGAAAACACATCCACTTCGGCAAGGGCACGAGCGACCCGGGCAAGGCCATCTGCATGTTCGAGTGCTCGTTGGACCACCTCCTCAAAAAGTTCCTGCTCTTTGGCAACTGCCTGCTCCTCCGCGTTGAGGATTTCTTTCTCCTTGGTCCGCAATTCATCGGTATAATACCTTTCGGCATTAGTCATGGTTTGTTTGCGGACATAATGTTCGGGAACGAGATGAAGGTTTGCCTTGGTCACCTCGATAAAATACCCGAACGCTCCATTGTACTTTACTTTGAGGTTGGAAATTCCTGTTTTTTCACGCTCGCCGGCCTCAAGTTCGAGAATCCAT
>NZ_CAXLML010000221.1:0-7610 GCF_964187505.1 Candidatus Chordibacter forsetii | reverse complement strand
CCATTGTGCAGGGAACGGGCAGTCAGGGTCTCTTCATCCCCTTTCTGTTCTAAAGTATAGAGGAGTTTTTCTGATGATATGATTGAAGAATGCCCAGGCCCACTCACTTTTTCCCAGACGGGTAAAGGGGCAGTGTTCCAATTTATGTCGACTCCCTGTTCCGGGGCATGTCCCGTCCTCTCGGGGCCACGAAACTGGGGCCAATGGAAATTGCCTTTTCGCCAACCGTTGTCGTTGATCGGTTTAGCAGATACGGGTTCGGGGGGGGAATGCTTGAACCCAATGTAAGGGATCATTCCTCCCCGCATTTCCATTTTTATACAGCCCGTAAAAGAAAGCAGTCCGATAGGGAGGAAAATGATAAGGAAATGATTCCTCATCGTAATCGCTTCTTTGGCGTAGGATTCTCTATTTAGCTAGAGCTGCCTCGATTGCTTTGGTTAATTTCTTGGAAGTTGGAGAGGTCATGCTCCCAAAGCGGTCGATCGGTTTACCGTCTTTGCCAATGAGGATTTTGGTAAAATTCCATTTTACATTCCCTGAGAGCGGACCCGACTCTCCAATAATTGATTCATACAGGGGGTGCCTGTTTGGTCCATTGACATCAATTTTCGAATACATTGGGAAAGATACCCCAAATTTGGTGGAACAAAACTCTTTGATTTCTGCTTCGGTACCAGGTTCTTGTCCGCCAAATTGATTACAGGGAAAGCCACAGACTACCAGGCCCTTATCCTTATATGTTTTGTGGAGTTCTTCCAACCCTTTGTACTGACGAGTAAATCCGCACCGGGATGCCACATTTACCAAGAGCATTACTTTTCCCTGATGGGTGGAGAGCTTGGTTTTTTCACCGTCGATATCGACGAGTTGATGATCGTAAACAGTAGAAGCGGATGCAGTGCTCATGATAGATGCGAGTAGCAAGGGGATGAATTTCATTGTTTTTTGGATGGTTGATTCTCTTTAGATTCTTATTTGGAGGAACGAATGGGAAGGTGAACTTCCGAGCGTTTTAATAACCACGGAATGAATGGACCATCCCAGTACACGGCGTAAGCAGAACCGCTAGTTTCATAATTCGGATTGTCATCGATCCATTTAAGAAGGAGTTTTTCATGCTTTTGAAAGTTTTCACTATTGTAACTACCCCGAATGCCAATCGCTACGACTGTAATGGGGTCCAGGTTTATCACTTCCACCTTACCTGTATTTGGGCGTTTTTTGGTTGTATCTTTTTCACCGACAAAAAAACGCATTTTCCCAGGTTTAATTTCTGCTTCAACTGGAGTGGTCATAGATAGATCGTGCTTGGATATGTATCCAAACAAAGTGCGGAACAATCCATTGTTTTCAGAAAAATAACCTTGGGTGCTCTTAGCTTCGAGGGCGATCCGTTTAGGAAGTTCGAGAACTCTAATCTCTCCAACCGGAGTTTTTTCATGCATCGCCTCATATCCCATCAAAGGTAAATTAGCTAATAGAGCTAGGTAGGTAAAAATAAAAGAGATACGCATGGTCTATAGATCGACTAGGATGTCGGGTTGGATCAATCGCAAAAGCGTAAATATTAGAGAATAATTCGAAAAGTTAGGTTGATCCGCGGACCGATTGGCTTGGCGGTTCGCGGAATTTCGTGCATCCAGTGGTGTTGGGTCGATCCCTTCATCAATAGAAAGCTTCCATGTTGGAGCATGATCTCTGCCTTGTGCCCGTTCTCCTTGAATTTTTTGTGACGTAGCTTGAATTTTCTTTCAGCTCCCAAGCTGACTGATCCAATAACCGGGTTTTGGCCCAGCTCTTTTTCGTCATCACTGTGCCAGGCTACCCGGTCTTTTCCATCACGATAATAATTTATAAGTACGGAATTGAAGGTAACGCCTGCCTGTTTTTCGATGGGTCCTTTTATTTCTAAAAGCTCCTCAGTCCATGGTTTTGGATTCATATGGATACCGGAATACGCATAGGATTTCCCAGGGTCTCCATACCAGGCCTCGAGTCGGGGTACTAAGCTTTCTTTGCCATAGAAACGGATCGTATTTTGGGTCCATTCGATCTTTTCTTTGAGGTCATGGAGTAGTCGGTCAGCAGTTGGCTTTGGTAAAAATTGGGGGTGATAGTGAAGTTCTGAATCCGGCAGATCAAACTCTTCAATACCTTCATTAAATAATGATTGCTGGCTCATGAGTTGTCGGACAGACGAAACAGAAAAAGAGAGCAGGCCTCGTTGATTGTTAAGTTGAGAGGTGCGTTCAGGTTTTCAATTCTGAGTCCGTCGGCTTTTCCTAATTTGTGGTTAGCGACACTCAATGCTCCGGAAACCACTTGAATCCAAGCATGAGGAAGTGTCTCTTCTGGCTTGATTGAAAGATTCGTCCCCGCATCCGCTCTTCCAAATAAAAACTGTGCGTTTTGACGAATCGGCGTGGAGCCTTCTCTACCATCGCCCGAAAAAAGAAGGATCCATCCGTTTTGCTTTTCAGCTCCAGCTAGTTCTTTTTCTGCATAGCGGGGTTCTCCGCCTGTTTTATTGGGGGTCATCCAAATCTGATAAAGTTCGGTAGCGCGGTTAGTGGATGGATTAAATTCACTGTGAGTTACCCCTGATCCAGCACTCATGTATTGCAAATCGCCGGGTCGTATAACCGAACCATTTCCCATACTGTCCCTATGTTCCAGTTCTCCAGAAATCACATAGGTGAAAATCTCTGCGTCTTTGTGAGGGTGGGTAGGGAAACCTCCTCCAGGCTCAATTACATCGTTATTCATCACAACCAAGGAATGAAAACCGCAGTTTTCTGGGTCGTAGTAATTGGCGAAAGAGAATGAAAATTTCGCATGCAACCAACCATGTTCTGCAAAACCTCGATCTTGTGCCCGTCGAACCTTGGATTTCATACAACGAAATTATATATTCAACTTTGTGATAGCCCAAGCAGCGGGATCAAGGGAATGAAAAGTGAATTTATCCCTTTAACAGAATCGCTAGGTTTTCAGACTCTGCATCGATTTGCATGCGAACAGCTTCGCGGGCAGAAATATATTCTTCCTCGTTCATTCTGCGTCGCCGTAAGAAGCCTGATGGTAACTCTTCAATTTCCGCCGAACCACTATTTCCAAATCTCAATTCCTTGATCATGTGGTTGGCTAGCATAACAATATCGATGAGTTTGTGAATTTTTGGGTCATCTACTAAAAAACGAGAACCTTTGCTGTAGGTATGATGCCAGCGGGCAACCTTTTCAATGATGGGAGAAACCCCCCATTTTTCTATGATCATTGATCCGAGAAGATCGTGTTGAATATGGCCCAAAGCTTTTTCTGCAAACCAAAGCGAGCAATTATTCTTGTCTGTAAACTTAACTTCGCTGAGGAACTCCTTTTTCAAGAATTTGATTTTGGCAACCTTACCCAAGTCATGCAGAAGTCCACATGCATAGGCTTGGTCTGAAAGTTCTTCATCATACCGCTCGCTGAGAAGTTGGCTTGCGAGAGCCACTCCGCAACTGTGTAGCCACAGGCCTTCCAACTTAAACTTAGATTCATTCTCATCGCTCCTAAAGCTATCTAGGACGGAGGTGCTGAGTAAAGTCCGCCGGACGTTTTCTGAGCCAATTCTTAGGACAGCATCGTTGATTTGTGTAATTCGATCAGTTCTTCCCTTTCTGAATTCAACTGAATTAGCAATTTTAAGGATTTTAGCATAAACAGATTGGTCTTTTTGAATGATGTCGCAGAGTGCAAAAGTTGCAGCACCAGGGTCGGATACTACCTTCATCATATCGTTAACCAGTACAGGAATGCTGGGCAAATTACCCGCAAGCTTGCTAACTACACTATCATAGTTGCTTGCTTGTTCTGCTGTCATAGTCGCACTGCTCATATCTTAGTTGAAAGTATTTCGATAATTTAAGAGGGTTTTATTTACAATATTGAAATCCAAAGCCTTTATTTTAAAAACACCTACATTTTCTAGAAATTTGAAATTCTCACAATCATTTGATCCTTCCGGTCAATGCAATTGATATGAATATCGCCATCATTGGAGCTGGTATTTCGGGTTGTTCCTGTGCCCATCAATTAACTCAGGCGGGCCATCAGGTAACTGTCGTCGAAAAAGGCAGGGGTGTGGGGGGCCGTATGGCTACCCGTCGAATGGATGGAGCGAGGATTGATCATGGGGCTCAGTTCTACACCGCTCGCGATATACGGTTGCAAGTTCTCAACAAACAATGGTGTAAAGAAAAACGGGCGATTGAATGGTACGATCAAGTGCCAGGGAGAACTGATATTCCAACAGACATGCGTTACCGCGGTAAAACCGGCATGACCGGGCCAGCCAAATCGCTTACTCAGAGGTCGAAGTTAGCACTAAATTTTTTCGTTGAAAAAATCGAGAGGACAAAAGGCTGGAAGATTTTGGAGCGTGAAGGAGAGGGGCGAGTTTTAGAAGCCGATCACCTCGTCATAACAATGCCTTCCCAGCAAATGCTCGAATTGTTTGACCGAAGCCGAGTAAAACTTGGGGCGGAATCGATGGGTCGTCTGGAGGCAATCCGTCATACCCGATGCTTAGCAATTCTAGGAATATTGGATCGTCCTTCCAGGCTTATTTATCCCGGAGCGGTTACGCATCCTGCCAAAAATATAGACTGGTTGTCCGACAATCAGGTAAAAGGAATTTCACAAAAACCGGCAATTACCTTACACACATCCGCTGATTTATCCCAAATAAATTGGGATGTGCCCGCAGCAGAATGGGCACCTGAGTTGTTGGCCTCTGTTGAAGATCAATTGGGAGCCCGAGTATTGTCATGGGTTCCACATCGTTGGGGCTTTGCCAAGCCCTTGGTTACTTTTGGTGCCAGCCACTTGCACCTCCCCGAGCTCGGACTTACACTTGCCGGAGATGGTTTTGGAGGAGAGAGGGTCGAGCGGGCAAGTATCTCCGGATTGGAGGCTGCCGAAGCAATTTTGGGGACAATTTTTTAGAAGCGAAAGCGGTAACCAACCTCGAAACTCGGAGAACTTTTAAGGTCGCGTTCAGCAAGAGTGGTACCTGCCGCGTTTTTTATTTCAACTTCTCGCCCAAGTTCAGCACCGAGGGTGGCAAACACACCATGTTTCTCGGTCGGGTTCCATTGTATGGTGGTGTAGAGGCGGTAGGCTTGCATGGAAAATTCTTTTTCCACGACTCCCGCACCATCATTGTAATCCGCCTCGGTTAGCCATCGGTTTCCGGAGAATTGTCCGCCGGCAATCCAATCAAACGATTCCGTCAAGCTGTATCGGTAGCGAATAATCGGACCGGCGAAAACCAGGTCAGCCTTGTCGGATGGTTCCCACATAAAACCCACCGCAGGGAGAAATATATCATCGTCAAACCCGGTTGAGTAAAAGGCCCCGAATATCCATTGGAAGGTTTCACTTTTTTTCCAACGAACCCCCGCCATGGCCATGTAGTTCATGGCATCGCCTCCAGTAGTTTCAAAATCTCCGGACATTCCAGGGACGAACAAAACAATCCCCTTTAAGCTGTCAGAGTAGTCTTTGCTTAAGAACAGGGCCAGTTCAAGTGACTGCAAATGATCCTCCTTTAAAAAAGTTGCATCTGAAATATCAATATCTGTACTTGTATAGCGCAAACCCGCACCAAAAGACCAGTCACCACCGTCGTGGTAATATAAAGGAGTCATTAATTCCCACTGACTTCCACCAATTTCAATATCTGTCCCTTCAACTTTTCGGTCCGGGGAGGACCCGTACGATACTTTGATAGCTGCAGAGTCTGACATGAAATCCTGAGCTTGAAGAAAGAAAGAAGGAACGAGGAGGAGGGCAACTAGAGAGGGCTTTATCATTAGCCTAGCTTATATGGGTTTTGGCGGCGGGTCAAGTGGGTTGCTCAT
Organism: Candidatus Chordibacter forsetii; assembly: GCF_964187505.1. Classification (NCBI taxonomy): domain Bacteria; kingdom Pseudomonadati; phylum Verrucomicrobiota; class Opitutia; order Opitutales; family Candidatus Seribacteraceae; genus Candidatus Chordibacter; species Candidatus Chordibacter forsetii. Next base: position 1,701 of record NZ_CAXLML010000221.1, on the reverse strand, counting down.
TCTATAATCTTCGCTAATAATTAGATCATGCACCATCTTACCCAAGAACAAATTTTGCCGATTGATCGCCAGGCCCTTTGGGATTTCGTATCGGTTCCACAAAACCTCAATCAGATTACTCCACCCGATCTCGCTTTTCGAATCAAGGGAAAACCTCCGGAACGGGCTTACGCCGGTTTATTTCTTGAGTATGAGGTAAAAGTTCCCCTCCTTGGTTGGACACCTTGGCTCACGGAAATTAAGTATGTGGAGGAGGGATATTCTTTTATGGATGAACAAAGGGTAGGCCCTTACAAATTGTGGTTGCACACCCACCGGCTGGAGGAAGTGGATGAAGGTACTCGGATGTTAGATGATATTATCTACCAAGTACCCTTTGGGATTTTTGGATCGATTGCTCACCTTCTTTTTGTTCGTCGTACCTTAAAGCGGATTTTTCGCTATCGCCGGGAAAAGTTGGACGAGATTTTCCCCAAAAAGTAATTCCAAACCAGCCACCGGCTTTTCCACCAACTAGCCGATCCCATGATTAAATCCTTTCTTAATCGGTTTATGTCTCAAAACTGGGAGGATCTCATCATGTTACACTACCGAGTGAACCCTGCGATGATTCAGGGTAGGCTTCCAGATGATTTGGAGGTCGACACTTTTGAGGACGATGCGTGGTTAAGTGTTGTTGCCTTTCGCTTGAGCAATTTGCGAATTCGTCCAATCAGTTGGTTAAAATGGAGCGATTTTTGGGAGCTGAATTTGCGTACCTATATAAGGGATAAAAAGGGCAGAAAAGGGGTATGGTTTTTTTCCCTGGATTCAACGGACCCAGTTGGAGTCATCGGTGCTCGTATGCTTTATGGTTTGCCCTACAATAATGCCCATATTGAACGATCTGGAAGTTTACAATCCGGACATTTATCTTTTTCCAGTACCCGAAAAGGGGGCGGACTTTCTACGATCGATGCATCTTGGAATTCTGAAGACTTGAATCAAAATTTGGCTCGTAAGAAAATAGACCATTTTCTGTTGGAACGATATCGGTTTTGGGCAAGTCGCTCCCGGGTCAAGCCTTCGTCTTCAGCCTGTGTAAACCATCAACCTTACAACGCAGTTCGGCTAAATATGGCGAAGTACCAAGGAAAATTATTTGCCTGCCAGGGAATGGGTGAGCCGATCTGTGCGCCCGAACTTGGGCATTATTGCCCCGGCTTTTCAGTGGAGGCAACCGCTCCGGAGTGGGCATTTTCAATCTCAGGCCAGGCAAACCAAAGGTAGGTCTCGCCCTTTAATCGTTGTTTTCCAAAAAAGGAAGCATCTGCAAGTTCTCCAACTGAATGATTGGGGAACCCTCGACTCATTGATCCTTGGAGCAGCGACCAAAGGCACGCATCTTTAGAGAGGGCCCCAGGTATAGAAGATAGGTGGGGCGATGCGACTGCATTTAATTCTTCGTCGAGTTTGGAGTCTACCTCTGCATGAGCAATCGCGAGCACACAACCAGGCACTGAATCTTTAATTAATTCGATTTGAAAACCGCCAGCTGAGGATCGATTGGCAATCAAATTTGCGAGGCAATAAAGATTGGAGTCGTACTCAGCAAATTCCACGCATCGTTCACTAATCGGGCCTTCAAAGAAATTCCCACAACTGGCTAAGCCTGCCTGGTTGAAGAAGGAATGGCGTGCACCCGACCATTTTTGTCGCAAT
>NZ_CAXLML010000220.1:0-6646 GCF_964187505.1 Candidatus Chordibacter forsetii | reverse complement strand
TCTTAGGTCTTCTCAAGCTTCCGCAGACAAGGAAGTTGCTCAGGCTCAAGCAGAAATTCGCAGAGCCGCCGCGGTTGCTTTGGAGCAGGAAAATAAAGCTAAAGTACAAGAGATGCAGGCCAAGTTAGTCGAGGCGGAAGCACAAATTCCGCTTGCTATGGCCGAAGCATTTCAAAAAGGCAATTTAGGGATTATGGATTATTACAGGATGCGCAACATCGAGGCGGATACTGAAATGAGAGAAAGTATCTCTAGCGATAAATAGTACAATTTTCCCCCAACAAAAAATATAATTTATATATTATGCCTGATTTGCCCATAGATACCTTGTTTATCGTAGGGCTTCTCATTGCTTCATTTGTGGGCAAAATACTGGAAGGAAGAAAGAAAAAAGAGAAGGAAAGAAATAAAAGTGCTCCTCGAGATAGACCTTTCAAGCAGAAACCGGTAACTGACTACAAAGAGGTTGCTGGTGAAAAAGGCTTGGGTGATTTGCTTAAAGAAGCTTTTGGGGAAGCTATTGAACCGATACCACCGCGGGCGGAAGTCAGGGGAAGTATTAAGGAAGTACCCCAGCAACCTGACTATAATCTGGATGAACCTATACCGTTGCCCTCGCAGACTTCAAAAAGAGTAATTTCTGAAAAAAGTTGGGAGGTTCATGAACGAGTTGAGCGAAACGAGACTCGGAATTGGCTTAAAAATGAGGGTCTTGGCTCGTCTCAATCCTTACGCCGGTCTTTTTTGGTAAAAGTACTCCTTGATAAACCGCCTGGATTAAAAAGATCTGGCTTCTGATTTTTACAGGAACTACCTTCCACCTTGGAAGCCTTCTTCTTTTCTTTGGCTTCAAGGCTTTTCCTTAAGCCTACTTCCATGCAAGTTTGGTTCCATTGACATGTCTGAGGGAATTTACAAGAACCTAAAATACACTGCACTGTTTTATTTTTTTGCACTAATAATCAGCAATACTCAACAAAACTAAGCTATACAATATTTTAGAACTTTAAAAATCAATTTCTCTGTAAAGGTATTCATAATAAACATGAGAAATTTAGTCTAACCAGTTGATACCAAGCCTTTCGGATAAGATAAGAAATGATTTCCAATAATTACTTCTATAATTAAGAGATGTTCTTTTACTTTCGTTTAAACGGTTCATTTCCTGGATAAGATCAATTCTTGAGATCAATCCGGCTTGAAATTTTAGATCGGAAATTTGATAGGCTTTTATAAATTCATCCACTAAATTCTGGGATATGTTAAAATCTTTTACATTTGATTGATGTTTAATAGTGGCCGATTCAATTTCTCTAACTGCCCGTAAAAGAGAAGCCTTCCACTCTAGATCAATCATCTTTAGGGAAGCCTCATCTATTCTTAACTGAGTTCTTCGCTTAGGGCTTAATATGGGTAAGTCTATCACAGGTCCTCCAGAGAATTTCCATTGTTCGAATCCATCGGACAGGTCACCACTCATTCCAATGCCAGAAAGGTTGAGGTTAAGAGAAGGATAAAGATTTAAGCGTGAGGCATTGATTCTATGTGCTTGTGCATATATCTTTAATTGGCCAGCAAGAATATCAGGTCTCCCCTGAAGCAATCTACTCGGTAGAAGAGAAGGTAAACTAGGTAAGGTTAATGATGAGAGGTTTGGAATTTCAGAGAGGTTCCCGTCAAGTGGTGAACCCAGAAGCGTTCCTAGTTGTATCATACAGATATCGAGATCTTGTTTGATCCGATTATGTTCTAAAACTTGTAATTTGATTTGTGTCTCCATTTTAATCAAACTGATGTTATCGTCTAATCCTGCATTATATTTATGTAGATGCAAAATGTGTGCTTCGTTATGGTCTCTAATTTGTCTGGTTGCTATGGCCAGTTCTTCCTTCAGGAAACATGCCATAAGCCATCGTTCAGTAATGCTGTAAATCAATTTTAGTTTTGCTCCTTCGAGTACATGCTTTTCAGCCTCAATAAATTTAGCAGATTCTTTTTTACGTTCATTCCACTTGCCCCATAAGTCTACCTCCCATCCATACATAGCACTGGATTCCCATCGAGGAGTTCGGGAAGTTTGAAAATTGGTTATTTTGGACTTTTCCTGTCCTTGGTTCAATCCGATGGATCCTTTCGAAAGAGGTTTGGAACCATCAGTCCGAAAACCAGATTTTGATTTTGCTAAATCGAGCTTTGCTAATTTTGCATGCCAAGAAGGATTTTCTTTAAGAGCTTTTAGAATGAGATCGTGAAGATCCCTATTCTTAATCGTGGATTGAAAGCTAAGTTCCAGTGACACATTGTTGTCTTCCGTACTTAGACTAAATTGATGATTATAATTTAACTTCGATTCAGGAGAATACTTTAAATCATCATTTTTATGATTTACACAACTACTTACCAACCAAATGAATAAAAAATATAAATAAAACCTCATTGCGGAATATAGAAATATATTTAAATATTATAGGAGTTCAATTTGCTGAGCATTTAAAAGCATCGCAGGTGGGATTGATTGTGAGTCTATTGTTCCAAGTACTTTGATTTTTCTCCCTGGTTTCAACCCCTTTACTCCTTTAAGCGTACCTCTGAGTAAATTGGTTTGTTCGTCTACTACTTGGATACTAATTGTAGAGGATAAAATTCTCTTTCTATCTTCACAACAAGCATCCCATGGAGTTGGGCAATGATGAGTATCTATCTCGTCACAAGCCTTAATCGAGTCATCACATAGAATAAAACTGGCCCTTCCTGCAGTAAAAGGCTCTCTGCGTCCTCCTATAAAACCGTTTATAACAATAATTTCCCCTGAATTAGCTCTTTTTTTTGCCTCAACGACTGACAAGGAGTCTCCAAGGTTTTGATTAGTAATGAAATCCACTGGTAAGTTTGCCTTTAAAGCAAACCTTTTCTTTTTTTCATTCTCATCACTTTCCATTCCGCAATTGCAGATTAAAAATATTGAAATTAATAGTATGATAAATTTTAAGGATGTTTTCATATTCATTTATTAACGATGTAATTAAGAAGATCTAAGTGTTTCTGGTAAAGATTTACGCAAGCAATTCCATGCTGGGGGTAAACCCCCGAGTACTCCTAGGATAATTCCAGTTCCCAACCCAAGTACTAATATGGGAGAATTAAAGTCTAAAATAAATACACCTATAGAAAAAGGAAATGCGATATCTTGAAGCATTCCTAGAACAATTAAAAATGAACAAATTGATCCAATAAACCCAGTAACGCAGGATTCTTGGATCAAGCTCAAGAGTATTGCCTTTCTGGTAAATCCAATTGCTTGCATAGCTCCAAATTCCTGAATTCGAGCAGAAAATGCGGCATACAGAGTATTTAGACCACCAAATAAAGCACCTATAGAGAGGAGAATTGCACAAAGCCATGCCATCCATCGTATAGGTGCGTAAAATCTAGACATTTTTGCGTAATATTGAGTTTCTTGAATCGCAACCAATTCCAAGTCTAATCTTTGTTTTGTAAATGCATCTAAATCAGGAATGAAGTCGGTACTCGCGAGGGCTACTACGACACAGGATAGTTTGTCTCTTTGCGTATAAGTCATCAGATCCTGAAGCGGTACCCAAACTTCAGCCTCCATAACTGTTCCAATCGCGTCAAAAACTCCGGAAATTTTCAATTCTTCTCCACTTAATTCCACCATTTTTCCGACTTGGAGGGCCGAATTTTCTAGGCCAAGTTTGTGGTGTGCCAATCTGCCAATCATTATTTCTCCAGATTCTGGAAAGCGGCCTTTTAAAATCCGGATACCTTTGTGTACCCATAAGGCTTCATGGCGTACCCCTCTAACTAAAGCCTGAGACTTTATTCCATTATTATTGAGGATTCCGTTGAAATGAATTTCCGGAGAAATTGTAGGCTTTTCCATAGTCTGAAGGATTCCGGGAATTGAACCAGCTAAAATTTGATCCAAACCACTCTGAACTTCGCTTCGTTCCACACTTTCTTCACTTCCAGCACCTAGAAGGATGACATTTCTAGAGTCCCCGGTTTGGGCAAGAGTACGCTCCATAGCTTGGTTCATAGATGCAGCAAGCATGACTAGTATTACAACTAATGAACTTCCGCTAATCAATTGAACTGATTGGCCGGGTCTGCGCAGAAGGTTTCTGCAGGAGTAGATAAAAGGAATCATGCAATCAGGCTGTTTTGAGGCTTTCCTGGATGGAGGATTTGCTACCTTGCCAAGCTGGGTAAAGACCAGCAATTACTCCCATCCCAAGAGAGGCAAAAATGCCTCGAAAAACCACTTCACTAGATGGGACGAAAGCCAAAACTAATCCTTCGTTTCCTATCGAAACACCTTGGTAATGAAGAAAGCAATAGGACGCAAAAATACCCAAAAAGCCACCAAGCCCAGAAAGTAAAACACCTTCCGCAAGAATCATCCAACCAATCATCACCTTGGAATACCCCAAGGTTTTGAGAACGGCATGTTCGGATATTTTTCCTCTTACTGTGAGCAGAATGGAGTTAGCTATCAGTCCCACGACCGCACAAACACAAGCAAGACCAATCCACCTAGAAAACCGTATAAGTTCGATGAGTTCGGTCGCGGTATTGGCAAAAAAAGCCTTCTCAGGCTGGGTGGAGGTGGGCTCAGTGTCGCTTTTAAACCTTTGGTCAATAGCATGAGATACGCTCTTTATCAAAGAGGAATCATTTACCTTTACGTTGAATTGTGTGACCACGCCCAAACCGATTTTCGAAGCCTGTTGAAGAAAAGGCAGGTGAACAAAGGCTACATTGTCATTTTGTGAACTATCTTCAGCCTCGACGACGCCACTGACCGAAACTGTTATTCCAGCCGCGTCAAATAGATCACCTACATTCAATTTTCTTCTTTTGGCCAGATTTTTTCCTATTAGAGCTCCATCATCTCTTTTTTGCCAGGTTTCCCATGAACCTTTCAACATTTTGATTTCACCATTTTTGTCCTTAAAAGTGTCACTAGGTACACCTCGGAAAACGACCACGTCCAAACTGGTGCCACAATTATTAACTACGATTTGAATGGGAATAACCGATTTTACTCCTGGTAATTTAGCTATTTCGTTTTTGTAATGTTCGGGCAGCCGGCTGGTTGCCGGGCAAAATCTGTTTTCTCGATACACAACGAGCGTGGTGTCATCAGCGTTTGAAACTGTGGCTGTTTGAAGGGAACCTTGCATAGTTTCAACCGAAGCAAACAAAAACATACCGGTTGCCACACCCAGTAAAGTTAGAAAAGAGCGAGTGCGGTTTCTTAAGGCCTGTTTGCAGGATAACGAGGCTATATTTATAAGGATAAAAAACAGTTTCATTTACTTTGCAAAAGTTTGCCTTTTTCCAACTCAAGCAACCGAGATGCTCGGGCTGCAGCTTTAGGGTCGTGAGTAACCATAACAATGGTTCTTTTTTGTACTTCGCTTAAGGATTGCAACAGATCGAGAATTTCGTCCGCCGACTGCCGGTCTAAATCCCCAGTTGGTTCGTCAGCAACAATTAATGAGGGGTCGGTTACTAGGGCCCGAGCTATGGCTACCCGTTGTTCTTGACCCCCAGAAAGTTCATTAGGCCGATGATTCATTCGATCAACCAGTCCAACTTGTTCCATTACTGCTTCAACGCGAGCTCGGCGCTCTTTCTTCTTCATTGAGTGGATCAATAAGGGAAGCTCGACATTTTCATAAGCGCTGAGAACCGGAAGTAAATGGTAGAGTTGAAAAATATAGCCAATGTTACGGGAACGCCAACTTGTAAGCTGATCGCGATTCATTTGGTCCAGATGAGAATCTCCAATTCGAAGACTTCCAGAAGAGGGAGAATCCACCCCCGCAATGATATTTAGCAAAGTAGTTTTTCCACTGCCTGAGGGTCCCATCAAGGCAATAAATTCAGCAGGAAAAACCTCCATACTTAAACCTGCAAGAGGAGTAATGGACTGTTCGCCCTTGAGGTACTCTTTGGTTAATCCCAGTGCTTCAATGTAAGAATGTTTCATTGGAATTTGGAAATTTTAATCCGGTCGCCAGATTTTAGGGAAGATGGTGGGTTGAGAATGATGAGGTCCCCCGCATTTAGGCCAGAAATAACAGATATATATTGATTGTTAATTTCATTACCAAAACGAACTTTCCGTAATTCTGCACTTCTGCCATCTGCCCCAATTATCCAGAGTTCTTTTATTGATTGATTATTTTCAGGCTTCAGTGTGAAAGGTACAAAAACGCCGAGACTGTTTGCAGAGTTTTTACTTTTTGAGTTCTCTGTATCTAATAAAAATTTAGCTCGGCAGAGCATTTCCGGCCTTAGTCTGTCATCTGGGTTCAGAATCCGAACTTTTACCTGAAGTGTATTTCTTTGCAGGTCTGCTTCACCAGAGATTCGAGTTAATATTCCCTCAAATTTTAGCTCTGGTAAAATAGAACAAACGATTTCAACTTTTTGGTTTAATGAAAGTTTGGAGGCGTCCGCAAGTGGGACGTCGATACGTGCTTGTAGTTTGTCTGCCTCAAAAATAATCAAAGCGGTGGATGAATCAGGGGCATCCATTTGGCGCATCAATCTTTTGCCGGGATTTGCTAAAAGTCTTAAAACCACTCCGTTAATAGGCGAATGTATGAGGGTT
>NZ_CAXLML010000219.1:0-13084 GCF_964187505.1 Candidatus Chordibacter forsetii | reverse complement strand
GAACACGAAGCCGCATACAAGCAGGAGGATGCACCCCGTTACCAAGGTCGCGATGTTGCCGTATACCGAGCCTATTTAAACGATGCCATCTGTTTGCTAGGCTCGGCCACTCCATCCTTAGAGACTGCCCGGAATGTGAAGAGTGGTAAATATGCAAGGTCAGTGCTTAGTAAACGAATAGATGGTAGGGAACTCCCCCTGGTTCATTTAATTGATATGCGCCGGGAAGCCCTCAAGCAAAAAAATCCGCCAATTCTCTCTCAACCTTTAGTCGAAGCTTTGCGGCAAAGATATGAAAATCGGGAGCAAAGTATTTTATTTCTTAACCGGCGCGGATTTAATACCACTTTGTTTTGCACGGAATGCGGCGAAGTGGAGCAGTGTAGGGATTGCAGCATTGCTATGACTTATCACCGAACTGATCATTACTTACACTGCCATTTGTGTGGATACCGTAAGCCTGCTCCCAGAGTCTGTGGTAATTGTAAATCTGTTGATATTTGTAAAAAAGGACACGGAACACAAAGGATTGAAGATGTGGTCGAATCGATCATGCCCAGACGGGCCCGTGTCGTACGGGTTGATGCTGATGTGATGACCAAAAAAAATCTTTTTCGGGAAATTCTTCGAGATTTTCGTAAAGGTAAGATCGATGTGATGGTAGGTACACAAATGATTGCCAAGGGACTGGATTTCCCGCGGGTTACTTTGGTGGGGGTAATCGATGCCGACCTTCCCTTGCGTATGGAAGATTTTCGGGCATCTGAACGTGCCTTTCAAATCTTGGTACAAGTTGCAGGACGAGCGGGTAGGGGAGACCGAGCGGGAGAAGTTTATGTTCAGACCTATGCCCCGCATGAAAGTTGTATTCAATTTGCGAGGCGGGCAGAACTGGATGCTTTTTTGGACGAGGAACTGGCGATGCGCAAAGAATTGATGTATCCCCCTTTTAGGCATCTGGTAAGGCATGTCTTTCGGGGGCGAAGCGAAGAGAAAACCAAGTTTTATGCGGAACAATGGAGGAAGGAATTGGACCGTGCTCAATTAAACGGTGTGGAGATTAAAGGTCCGGCAGCAACCCCACTTGCGAAAATGAAGGGTTATTATCGTTATCACTTGTTTTATCTAAGCACATCGGTTCCACATTGCTTATCTCAAATTCGGATTATTAGGCAGCAGTTTCCAATTGATAAGGAAATTATTGATACCCTGGATGTTGATGCCCATCAAGTATCCTGAGTTGCAAGTAATATCGGCTTAATCTTGCGAGATTGATCTGAGTGGAAGTGTACTCTTTATCCCGTTAGGATGTTTACGAATAAGTAGAGCTCCCGATCCTGCAGGTATTAACAAATCATTAATCGGAGCTTCTCCACGGCCCAGACTGTTCCAACCACCAGGATGAACAACAACAGTTGGTGGACTTGTGTAGAATAAACCGCCGTAAGTTAAAGAAATGGAAGTTATCTTGCCACCCTCGACAATCCCGACTGCCCGGGCACCCTGTCCACCTCCGCCCAGAATAGACAGAGAAACATTAGCGTCGTAGCCTTCTCCGGGATTTCCTGTAGTCCATTTGGCAAAACCATTTTCCTCAAAGTCCGAATCGACCAAACAATTGTTAAGTTCAAAAGTGTCTGTGCTTACATTAATAATTTCCCACCTTCCATTAATCGAAGAGCTAATCAACATACCCTCTCCAGTATCCACCTCATCGCCCAATGAATTTATTTGAATTTTTTCATCGTTGGTAAGTCTGCCTGTTGCACCGGTTATTTTAATCCAAAAACCAGGTTCCAAACCGTGGTTTTGGGCAGTAATTAAAGGACTCCCACTTGGTGGATTCGTGACAGACTGAATAGTTCCTGAATCCATGGAAAAGTCTCTCATAGTCAAACTACCACCGATTCCACTGCCCGCTTTGGCTGAAATTACGGCCGGTTTTGAAATAGTAAGATTGGTTCCGTCATGCCAATAAGTCGACCATCCTGAAGAGTTGAGGATTTGAATGTTATCAGCTAGATCCTGTTCCCTATGAGCAAGCCAACGAGTTGAGTTTTCTTCCGCAGAAGAATTATCATCGGTAATCGTCTCGTTACCAATAATGTCGGATAGTTTTATGGATGTGGGGAATGGGTTGCTTACCAGTTTTGTACGATTAAATTCTGTGAGATACCAAGTTGTTGGGATTACAGGAGAAATTCCATTGAATGTGAGGACTTTATCGGCCTCGGATCGTCGAGCGATAATTACCGATTCGTCAGGAGATATTTTGTAATGAGAAGTTGAATCATTTGGGGAATTAACAAGTTTCCATTCAGTACCATTGTGGAAGTGGGCTACATAGTCGCTATTGTCTCCAATTTGATTTGCAGAAGATTTAAGGAGGTAGATCCAGTCAGCTCGTGATGCATTGGCATCACTTTGGAGCTGTATTTCAGTGAAACCAAATAAGGAACCGAGGGTCCATGCTGGTAAAACCTCTACCAAGGTATCTTTTAAGAGTATTGAACCGAGTGGTAGGTTTAAGGAATTATTCAATTCCAAGACATGGTCCGAATTGGAATTAATAAGGAAAGAGTGGCCTGAGTAATTAGATTCCGTATCAATAATTTTCAAATAATGCGGGCCTCCTTCGATGTAGACCGCCGGGGGTTGATCATAGCCAACACCTTTTTCCAAAATAGAAAAACCAGTAATAACGCTGAGGGATGAATTCCACTCCGCTTCGACGGTCGCAGCTCGATAAACGGTTGCAGAATTTTTTGGATTAGATGGAGGAGTTAAGGAAACTCCAGGTCTGTCTCGGTATCCATTTCCAGAAAATAAAAGATTTAAATTTGATACGGAACCATTCTCATCGAGTGTGGTCGATGCACGTCCCTGGACACTCCCAAGGACGCCATTAGAGAAAGGACCTTTACGGTTTGCAGGATTATCTAGTTCAGGGGTACGATAAAAGGAGACATTATTATCGGATACAAACCCTTCGATTGGACCACGGAAAATACAAGATCCGTGAATTCCGGGAGCAACGACTGTAAAACTTGGGGCTTCCGGACTGCCACCGGATAGATTAATTGTTACCACCCCCATGGGTTCGCTAAGGTTGGATGCAAATACTTGGCTTCTGGTGCAAAGCACAAGCATCCCCAAAAATGCTTGGAGAATAAAACCTTTAACTGGTGAACCCATGGGATTGGAAACTTGTGGTAATTACTACTTTTTGGCCACCTTGTTACCGCTTTTTTTCCAACCTGAAATTCCAGCAGATAAGTGACGAACATTGTTGTAACCAAGTTCGGCGGCTGCCTTTGCCCCACGAAGGTAGGCTCGGCATGAAGGGCCGCCACAGTAAGCAACAATAAGGGTATTTTTATTGCTGGGTAATAATTGCTTAAGAGCTTGTTTTTGTGATGAAAAATTGATGGCTCCAGGGATGTGCCCGTTTTGGAATGACCTTTGGCCATTTACATCAATGATAGCGACCTTTTTGGCAAGAATGGCTTTTTGCAAATCTTCTATGCTTATGTCTCCAAATTCTTGGCCTTGTAAAGAAACAGCTGCCCAGATGAGAAGGAATGGAATAAGTATTTTTTTCATTTTCGTTTTGTAGGTTTTGTAGGTTTAATATTTGAAAATATTTTTTGGATTTTTGATTAAGGTCTGTTCACGCCAATCTTTAATCGTAGGAAAGGTTGTGTATTTCCACGGGGTGATTCCTCTGCAAAATAGATAACCCGTTCCATACCACCACCAATTGGGATAACTTTTGAGTTTTCAGAGGTTAAAGAAACAGTCCGCCAAGATCGAAGATCAAAGGTTTCTTCGATTATGTATTGGAATGTTTCGCCAGTGGATGAGAAAGAGTTGGTGAACCGTGTAAAAGAGATTCCGGGTTTTCCGTTTTCTGGGTTGAGCAAATGTGGAGCATTTTGGGAATCGAATCCTAGAGAATCCATACCTGTGGCTCGTTCAAAAAGATTACTGTATCCATCCCCGTCTGAATCAAAATTATCCAAATCAAATTCATATGCAGCCTGTTCAGTTGTGACGGACGAGTGGTTAGTTAGTCTGTTGTTAATGAATCTTTCTTTTAATTGGGGGTACCTTGTATCATTTCTACGATTTTCTAACCAAGCTTCCTTAGTTGGTTTGACCACTTCCACAGTGCGGATTCGAGGAAGTGCAGCCGCAAAGTTTTCATCTTCGGGGACATTAAAATTTAAGGTTACTACACCTGTTCGGTGAGCAATTATTTTATTTTGACCATAAATTTCGACAATGCTGGAGTCTGAACTAGTGAGAGAAAGTCTATTTCCATTACTGGCATAAACTCCAGGAATAAACTTCGTCCTGCTATTAGCCAAAACAGGTGCCAAAGAGCCTTCATTCTTCAAGTCTGTAAATAAGATGCTTGGGCGTGTCCGGTTGGATACAATAATTTCCAAAGTTTGGGTGATAGCAGCATCTACAAAAGCATTACCACTTTGATAAGCGGAAATCACGATGGTTCCGGCACTTCCGTCAAGAGTGACTACACCATGAGCATCCATTGTGGCTGGACCAGACTCCACTTTTAAGACAACCGGTAGTTTGTAGACTAAATGATTTTGGCCACTCGACTCTGCTATAGCCACAACTTGGAAAGGCGGATCTTCGCGAACTTTTATAGGAACTTGGGAGAAAATAATTGCTTGTGTGTCTTTTTGGAATGAAGGGTCAGAGAAATCAAAAATTTCCAAAGTAACACTCTGTGGCGGGGCAGCAAAAAAGCGAATATTACCAGGCTGGTAGGCGGTAATATTTATTTTCCCAGGGCGCAATATCTTCGCTTGGTTATCAGCAATCGCCAAAATAGTTGGATCACTGCTTGCAAAGATTACAGGCAGACCGGATGAGGCAATAGCGTTAAGGGTGAAGTCAGGATCGTTTGCTGACTTAACAGGTAGTTCTAAAGCACCATCATTATCAAGGTCGCTTGTTCCCAACCAAGTTATCAATTGATTTCCCCCAAAAGCAGGAACAGAGGTGGAGAAGGGATGCAATTCGGGTAGCCTGCTCTCTAATTGCCATTTGTGGGCTAGGTAGCCTTCAACCCGTTGTCGATTAACAAAGTTCAGGTTTTCTGAAAATACTAATAGTTCGGCAATTTCTCCGGTAAAAGACTGACCGATTGCATCAAGTGGTTTAGGAGATAGTGAACTATTTCCGGAGCCCATGAGCGTCCCGTTTATCCATAGGTTTTGGGTATTCGCCATGGTTCCAAAAATACATATTGTCCATGAGTTAGCTGGTTGTACAGAAGCTATGGACGGATTGCCGAAGTTGTAATCGAGGGAGAAAAATCCATTGCTATTGGTGCTAATCAAATCACCTCCAAATAATTTGCTTTCGCCTACTGAAGTTTGTTTTGCAACAAGGAATAAAATCGCGGGTTCCGATATGGATTCTTGCAGGCTTAATGATTGATTGAAGGAGTTGTTAAAAGAAACGACCGTCTTACCTTGAAGGGATTGAGCAGAATTTGGAGCAATCCAGCTTGGCATCTTACTCGAGTTTGCTTCAACCGGACTGTTGTTATTACCCGATCGATCCGCCCAAAGACTGATTTTGCCAGAAGCAAGGAAGTCGTCTGGCTGATCTTCACGACCATCGTTGTTTATATCGTTTGCATCCAACCAGAGAGCAAGTCCAGGGATGGAATCTGCAAATAGGTTGCCGAACCTTATATTAAATGACTGGGTAACTGGTTCGGCGGCAAAGAAACGATCATCTCCACCTTGAGTTGCCGTAACTACTAATTCACCGGCATTGCGCACTGTAACATGATTATCTTTGATACTTGCTAGAGAAAGGTCGGATAGCGAAAACTGAACAGGTAGGCCCGAGCTTGCTTCTGCAGAGAGAACGAAAGGGAAATCTCCAACAGATCGATCTATCAATTCAGCAAATGTTATATTTTGGTCCGATTTAATGACATTGAGGTAATTATATTCCGGTAGTGCTTTTTCATATTGAATGTTTCCATTTTGTCTGGCTGTTATGCGGGTGGTGCCAGCCCCCAAAATTTCAACGGTTTGATAATCTCCACCCCCCTGGTTATAAATTTTGGTGATGTCATTTTGAGAGAGTGATTTATTGTAAATTCGTAAATCATCGATCAGACCGGCAAAAGATGAGGTTTCATCTCCGGCGAAAAAGGTGCTAAAGCGGAAGTCCAATGGGTGGCTGTTATTCGCCTCTTTTACTTCCACTTGATCAACCACGACCTCCCCATTTGCATAAATTTTTAGGTTGCCCGTTTCCGGGTTGTGAGAAATTGCCAGGTGAGTCCAATTGGAATCATTGAGTACGCTTTGGTTGGCATCGTATATGATGGGCGTATTGTTTCCATCGGTGTAGAAAGCCAAGGCTATCGAACCGTTACCATCCTCTTTATAAAGACGGAAATGATTCATGGTGGGAACCCCCGTTTTTGTGAGAATATTCATTTCCGGGCTATCGGAACTTGTAGAATTAGTATCCGGCTTTACCCAAACTGAAAATGTGTAGTCCTGTTCGATTCGGATAGGTCCAAAATTTACCCTACCTGAATTTCCGTTTAATTGTAAGGCACCTGAAAATTTACCGTCTTTCCAGGCGTTGTTCTCACCAACGGTTACCAAGTCGAGAAGAGTTCCGGAATTTCGTCCCGTTTGATCATAAGCCTCGGCATACTTCGATTCATCAAATTTCCAATGAGATTGGAGAAACTCTCTTTGTGTCACCAAAATTTTTGCGACTTTCTCGTTTTCCACCTCATAGTAAAGGGGAAGTCCAGTCGTTTCATTATTGTCCAAATCAATCGAGCTTCCACTGAGGGTGATGGGTTGGGATAAGGCTGGAATATCATTGAGGTCCTGGTCAAAGATAATGCCCTGTTTTTGTTTGTTACTCACCGTGAGGGTACCATCAACATAGGTGAAGAAATATTTGTCAGATAGACCGCCCGATCCCTGAATTGGGTATTCTCCCACCGGGGTAGGAGAGGGAATAGAACCATCTGTTACACTAAGAGTTAAGCTAATGTTTCGGTCAAATTCAGACTCGTTATCCTCGCCCACTAAACCGATCAAGTCGTAGCCTAGTTCGGGGTTTTGTTCGTCTGGCTTTCTAAAATGATTGTGAATTTGCACAACCAATTCTTTCTTAGCGATGAGGAATTCATCCAATACCTTGGGGGCTGCCTGATAGGTTGCATTGCCATCTCCAGGCTGGGAACCTTCCAGTTTTACGACCCCAGTCTTTAGGATATTCAAAGTGGTTGGCATTTGAGTTGAAGTAAGTTCGGCAAATTCTTCTCCTTCCACAATCCTTATATTCACCGGTAAGCCAGAGGTACTTGTCCAATTTAGATCGATGGGAGGATCACCATACTTTACTGAACTTAATTCCTCAAAGATAATACTTTGCGTTCCCGGGTTTACGAAAAGGGTCATGTTTTCTTCATCACTTCCAGAAGAATTTGAAGCCACAAGGGTGACATTAAAATCGAGACCTGATTGTAAAGGTGTTCCAAAAATCAATCCCGATTTTGCATCGATGGATAATCCGGAGGGCAACCCGGTTGCGTTAAAATCAGTTGGTCCTTTGAGTGTTTCAATCTGATAGGAGAATTCTTCTCCGTAAGTTGCAACTAATGCAGAGTCGATAAAATTAAAGGCATTCTCCCTTTCCTTAGGATTAAGGGGATGTGCGTATATTCTAAAATCGTCAATCAAACCATCAAATGCCAAATTAGTTGAGTCTTCACCCAAGTAGATCGTCGGATCTCCAGTAAGGTTGCCTTTTGCATTTACGGAAGCAACTGCTTCTTCGTTGTTAATGTAGAGCCGGAATTTATTACCATCCCACCAAAGAACTATATGTAACCATGTTCCCAGTGGTAAAAGAGTTGGCTCGGTAGAACGCCATCTTGACCCCACATAAGCATTCGCACTTATGTATCCATCTTCAATCGATATATTAAAGCGACCCGATGAAACTACATTGGCGTCACTGTCTTCAGTCTTCATCCAAAAGCTAAGAGAGAAAGAGTTTCTCAAGTTCGGTTTATCATTGGATTCGTCGAGGTTAGTTTTGATTTTTAAATCATCAAGGAAGCGAATCGCCTGACCTTTTCTGCCTGCAGCGGAATTATTGAGAAATAAATCGAATTCCGTATCGTTACCGTCGACAAAACCATGATTTTCAAAGCCCGAATAATCTTTAATTTCTATGCCGTCCAGCGAGTCGAATTTCCAGTGCGCTACAGCATCCTTAGGTAATAAAATAACTGGAACATTGTCAAAAACCGGAGGAGAATCCTCAAATCGATGGGTGCCAAAATCTCCCTCGCCGCTACCATAAAGCGTTTCAATCTCTTGGTTGGTTAATGTGCGTTGATAAACACGAAAATCATCCAAGCTTGGCGAAAATCGGCTTCCACCTCGAAGTGCATTTCCAATTGTGCGTATGTCAAGCGCTCCCCCATTATAGGTGGTTTCTTTAAACTTTTCGTTGCCATCGATAAAAAGTGAATAGCTGTTTTGATCTGATTTCAGAGCGAAATGATGCCATTGCGGTTGTTCTTCTGTACCCGATAGCGAGGTTGCATAAAAATCTGAGTCTGACACCCCGGAAAGAATGAATTGTTCATTTCCGGCAAGAAAAGCAGGAAAGTTGGAACCCGAAGACCAGGTAAGTACATATTCATCACCGACAGGATTGTGAATCGGATATTTAAACCAGGTTGAGACTGTCCAATTAGGCTGGGAGAAGAAAAGTGAGTTGTAATCAAGATCAATTTTAGCGTTTTGAGGGTCAATGGTGTCAAAACCAATACCCGAAGTAAATTTACCTTCAGTATTCAAATCTGCATCTATTACCATACCGTGCCTTAGAGTCTCGGAATAATCCTCAACTATGGATCCGCCAGTTTCATTAAAAGGATAGTAAAGGACCAATCCTTGACTAACCGCAAAACCAGACTCTGCCAAATCATCAAGTAATCCCCATTTATGAGCTAAATACCCTTCAACCATTTCTCGTTCAAAAGGTTCTAGCAGTCGGTCGAAAACGAGAATTTCTCCAATGGACCCCGTCAGCATGCCTAAATCGGTTCTAGGGTCGAGGCCAAGCGTGATTTGCTGAAGCGACTCATTTTCCCCACGAAATACATTCAGCCAATTGTATGAACTTGCCTCCAATGTCCAAGGGTTTTGGCCATCATCACCTCCGATAACCACGCCATCTCCATAAGCACTTGCAAAGATATTGAGTGGGCCGCTTAAATTGCTGAGAATGCCGACTTTCATGGATTGACCGGAGGAAAATTTAACCGAGGGAAGCGAGCCAAAACCGTTTTGTTCATAGCTAGGCATTTGGTTGACAATGGTTTGAATCGCATCTTTGGCACTCATTGATTTATCAACCCAGATGGGAATGTTTGCTTGGTCTGACAATGAGTCTCTTTGACTATCTGCATCAATATCTGTCGCATCTAACCAAAGAATCAAGCCGTCCATGCTGTGCTTGGTAAATTGGGTGTCGATCGTTTTGAAGGTCATAATTTGTTGAGCCCAGGTTTCACCGGCAATGTTTTTGGCATAGGCTCGGAAATAGTAGAGCTTATTTTCCTCGAGGTTTGCGGAAATGGTTTTCTCAAAATTCCCAATATCGGCAGCCTGACTGAGGACTAACTTATAGTCCCATGATGAATTGTCATCTGGATTTGCCGAAGTAGAGTTGGTTTCGATAGGTTCATCACCCCAGAAGATAATCACTTCGGCAGGATCTCCTCCCTCTGAACGAGAATTTGCTTGGTCAAGCTGTATACCAAATGGATCAAGTTGAGCATAGGGGTGAGTGTCTGGAAGTACATCATCCTGAAGGCTCCATTTGTGAGCCAAGTAACCTTCCAAGGTTGCCCGTTGCAAGGGATTTAATTCTCCGGAGAAAATTAGAATTTCTGCGACTTCACTAGCTGAGTTTTCATTCCCTTTGCCTCCAATTTGTAGTTGTCCAGGTCCAAAGTTCTGGTTGTCGGATTCTCGGGATTCCAACACTTTTAAAATACCGTCCTGCCAGAAAGAAGCTCTGGGGTCTCCGGAATTGTCACTAATAGTTCCCACATGAAGGTGCCAGTCATTATCGATAGGATCGCCAAACGCATAGATGTTGCCACCTGCTCGCCAAAGGCCAATGCCATCCTGATGAAACCCAAAATAGAAATCGTTACTCCTGGAAGTGATTACCTGTTTGTTATTGCCCCCTGTAAATCGGGCCAGGGTAATCATGGTGTAACCAGTTTGATGAAGAATTGAATTGAAGTTGTAGCCAGTCCACATTTGGTCATCCTCCCCGTCAAAACTCACGGCTGGTTTTCCATTGAGTGCAAAGGATAGGAGCCGTGGACTACCGTTTACATTATTGAAGCTACGATCTTGATTCGGGCGGGCCGATTGATCCTGCCACCTGCTGAGGGTTTGTCCATTCTGTCCACTAATTTGTTCGGCATCAAACCATGCCTGAATACCGGGGACTGTGTCATACTTAAAAGTCTCACCCAGAGAAATTTCTTCTTCAATGACTTCCCCACCGATCGATGCCAGGTTGGCCCTCAGAATGACCGACTGTGGTCTTGCCTCCATTGCAGGCAGAGTATTAATTCGCGGCTTTTCAACTACTCGGTATTCGACCAATCCGGTTTGATTGGCATCTCCTACAAATACTTGAGAGATTTCATTTGCAGATAAACCTCGGTCGTAGACTCTTACATCATCAAAGGATCCCAGGAATGCACCAAAATGATCCAACCCAAAACTTCCTGAGGGTAACCCAATAGATGGTACATCCTGGTGTATGGGGACAAAACCATCTCCCGATGAAATTTCCGGTTGGTCAACGAGTTTGCCATCAAGGTAAAGCTTCAATGCTTTTGTAGTTTCTCCATAACTTACAGCCAAGTGATGCCAGTTTTTTTCAATCTGATTAACCTTTTTCAGCCCGCTGTAGCCAGGCGGTGACGCTTCAAGGTAGCTATGATTCTGGGGTAGTTTATTGGTGAGATTCCATTTGTGTGCCAAGTAGCCCTCGATTTTTTCTATATTTTCATTGCCTAAATCGTTATTGAAAATAAGAACCTCAGAAATTCTTCCAGTCCATAAACCAGCCCCATCACCAGTCCCGCCAATCGTTACTGGATTAGTAGAAGAGGATTTAAGGGCACCTGTTAGGTTGCTTTGGAGCGACTGACTGCCATTGACTTTCATGAGTAAGTTATGACTCATGGAACTTAAATTTTCAGATGAATAACGAATGGTGATCAAACTTGGACCACCGCTAAATCCGTCATGTGTCCAAATGGCATCGGAGCCCGTGCGCAGGTAAGAATTTCCTCCCGTTGCAGTATTAATAGCAGGACCCCATATTTTGTGGCCATTTTTATCTGCCCTGTGGATCGTTAATGCCCAAGAAAAATCGTAGCTGTTATTATTCATCCAACCCGTTCGAGTTCCCTTACCAATGGGATAACAAAAATGATCAAATGCAGTTTGGTAAAGAGTCGCAAAAATTACGATATCATCCCAACCTTCAAAAGTAGTCTCACTATTTTCCAGAAAAAAGGAATCATTGGTTATGTCTATGCAACTGTTATCGTTAAACCCATTATTCAACCATTTAGGAGACCCAGTAAGAATCTTTGCGTTATGACCGGATTGACTTTTATCCCTCCAAAACCCAACGGTTTGACCACTGGCTGGCGGGCCTTCTGCCCCCGGACTTGTACCTTGGTCCATACTTTCAATATCGGCAGAATCGAGCCATAATTTTAAGTTCCATTCTGGTTCTTGCAGAGGGGAGAAAGGGAGCTTTAAACTCTCGTTTGTCATTTGCAAAAGTGCAGTGGAATTAACCTCAGTCCGAGTACCGTTTACAATAACCTGTGCCCGGATGGTCCCTTCGTCATTAACAACAAGGAAACCATTGTTCGAATCACCCTCATCGTAGATTACTTGTTGCCGGTAACCTATGATTGGTCGGTCGCTAATATCATCCTCATAAATTTTTAGCATTTGCTCTTGGCTAAGGGCAGTATTGTAAAAGCGTAGTTCGTCTATTTTACCCAGAAAATAATCCTGTTCAACGGGGTCTGAGCCACCAATATTCCAGTACAAGTAATCAGATAAATCGGCAACAATACCGCCGGGTAGTTCGGATGTTAACACGGATTGGCCATTGATAAAAAGTTCTATGGATGAATTTTGTTCATTCACCGAGACTCCGACCTGTGACCAAGCCGATTGAGTAACCTTTTGATCAGACTCGACTAAGACTACATTATCCATGTTTTTATACTGGAAAAAGACGGTGCCGTCCTTATTTAGGCCAAACTGAACCGGGCCTCTTCTTGCCAAAGTGGAACGAGTTTGGGTGCCGAATAAATTATATTGATCGGAGGCTGATGGATGTATGGTGGTTAAGGATGGAGGACCTGAGTTGCTAGTTGGCGTAGAGAACCGTAATTCGATTGAGGGAACTTCCGAGGTTACAGCATGGTAGACGGCCAGGCTGTAATTTCCTTCCGCAAGTTCAATAGAATCGATGATTTGGTTACTTTGATTCTCACCGAGGTAAACCAGGACTCTTTCTTCTGATTCAAAGTATCCATTCTGGTTTTTATCAAGCCAAAGTGCTGATTGCTCACTAATATTTGCTAACTCCCATTGGTAAGCACCCGATTCTTTGGCCTGAAAAACTCCAGTAAAGAGAGTCAGTGAATTATTATAATTATTTTGTTCAGTAAGCTGAAGTTCATAAAAATCAGCACCTTCCGTAAATTTGAGCTTCCGGTTGAAATCAAATTCCAACTGATCGAGCATATTCCACTTGTTGGCCAGGTAATATTCAATGTTCAACCGTTCTGTGTTGGATAGTTCGGAATTAAACAATAAAAAGGCAGATACTTCACCTTTACTGGTTTCACTGTTGTTGCCTAACTCATTCCTCCACCCACCAAACCTGATTTTTCCGGGGTGTGACGAACTGTTAGATGCTCCTG
>NZ_CAXLML010000218.1:0-3314 GCF_964187505.1 Candidatus Chordibacter forsetii | reverse complement strand
TATTTGAATAAAAATATGAAAAATCGAAATACTTACCTAAAGATGCTTACAAATCTTCCTGTAAACTTGTTAGGATCACCGTTAATTATTCAGCGTTCAGAAAACTGAATCAAGGACGGACCATACAAATCCCAGGAACCAGTTTTATGGTCATAATAATTCATAACCGGATTACCATCCGTGTCTTTGGCCAATTCGAAATATAGCCAGCCCCCTGTTTCATGGGAATAGGCCCATGGATAATATTCAGTCCACATCCAGCCTTGTGGATACGATTTTTTTCGGAGCACTCGTACATTGTCGGCAAAAGTTGAGTAAGATGAACCATTGTCATTAAAAGCCCCAATGGTCCAATAATCTTCATCATGTGATGAGCTATCGAATTGTTTGATCAGATTCCCATTCAAATAATGGCTTGTTTTTCCATCAATTTTTGTAATCTGTAATTGGTAAAAAGTATCCAGCGATCCAGCTTCCTGATGCTCCCATTCATTACCCGATTCAAGATAATCAAAAAGTAATATTGAGCCACTAGTTTTATACCTAAGTTCCGCTCCAAGGCTCCCAAGAGGGTTTATATCCATAGAGGCCAAATAAATCCCTGCCTCATAATCATTGGTTTGGCTAGGAATGGAGATATCTGCCTGAATGCCATAAATATCTTCGTCTTTAAAAAACAAAAAGGTATTTCCATCAGTTGCATCTTGAGCTGCTGCTACAAGATCATTGGGCATCTGTATAGGAGCGCTCGAAAAGAAGGCCATTCCACTCAATTGAGCTTGCCCATTATTGATAGCAACGGTTTGCCCACCCCCCCAATAGCCAACATCCCACTTACTTGAGTTTAATTCGGAATTGTTAAAGTCATCATAATCTTCCCAGTAAAACTGTGAGTCTGCTGAGAAAACTCGTTGGTCAGTAAAATTTAAATCTAGGTTTTGGGACCAGAGGTTGCTCCAAGGTTCAAAATACATCAGTTCCGTAGTGTTGGTTGAATTATTTTCAGACAGAACTTGATACATCCAATCTCCCTGGTTGTTCGAATAGATCCATGGCAGATCATCGTAATAAACCCATCCCTTAGTCGCCCACTTTTGATGAATCGAAAAATATCCAGATCCACCTTCAATTATTCGGCCGTATTGATGATTGTAAAAATCTAGTTTATAAAGGGAAGATCCCACAGAAAGTAAGGCTTTGTCTTCATTTTCCCTGAGGTATGAATACTCCTGAGAACTCGTTCCACTTGGGCTATGTACGGTTACCGTACTCAAACTGGTAAATACATAGGTGGTATCCCCAATGGTTATACTACTGCCGACAAGAGATTCGAAAGCCTTACCAACTGGGTAATAATAGAGATTAAACTTCCCGCTATTTCCATCATCACTTCCGGTTTCTTCCCAATCGAAAAAACCACTGGTATTGGATTCAAAAAACAAAAGAGTTTCTTCATCTAAGCTAGTGGTCAACTTACCCATTGCCGGTCCGGTTTTAGTCCATGTATATGTAATATTGGAAAGTTCACGCTTCGAAAAATTACTATCTGATTCATCGTAAAAAACTGCATTTGAATCATCGATGAATTTCAATGTGTCGTTCATTGACGAGACATTGTAGTCCCATCCAACTAATGAATCTGGGGCGTGGGTCTCCCGTTTAATTGTCAAAGTTGCTGAACCGTTTTCTGGACTGTTTGCTGAACTATCACTCCACTCAGTGGATGCATCAACTAAAGAGGTAAAGGTAATAAGGTGCTGCACATCACCTGAACCTCGCGAAAGAACAAGCGAGGCTTCAGTGGATGAATTTTTCTCATAAGTATATGGAATTGACCAAAGCTTATTAGATCCACCTGTAGTATCTATGTAATAGGCATCTTTGGAGGTAAAGTAGTAATCAAACTCGTAACCTAATTCAGAAATATAAAGAGTTTGGCCAACGAGGGATGTAGGAGCGTAAGAAATAGAAAAAGTACCACTATCCTGATCGACAATAGTCTGGAATGTATCATCAGAGTATTCAGCCCATGTATATGTGCCGTGATTAGGTGAAAGGAAGGTAACTGTAGTTATTTCAGGCAAAGGGTTAGGTTCGTCTTCGTAGAGATAGGTAATTTTTCCAGTATTCGCTGAGGTTTTTTCATACTGGTAGGTTCTTGTTTTGTCTCCATAGGAATTGATACCATCTTCTCCATAGTACAGCGGACCGGTAACAGTCCCATCTGCTGCGGTATCAACTACTGAAAATCCCGCGATCGAATCGGGTGCGTAGGAAGCAAAAAGCCCAACGTGGGCGAAAAGAAAAGAGGCAAAAGCAGCTAGAAATAATTTTCTCATATATACAAAGCTTAGGGGATAATTAGCTATGTATGATTTAAAAGAATACACAAACGATCGGTCAATCGAATTAACCGATCCGATTGAAACCGAAAATTGTCCTAGGACTTCTGCTGTACCTTGGAAGTAAAGACCTCGGGGATCATGATCGGAGCCATCGATCCGCTGGCTTGGTCAAACGATACACACGCAGCAACCGCTTCCCCGACTGCAGCTTTTACTCGCTCTCCATTTTCAGTTTTCCAAAATTGAAAAGCATAGGTAATTGAGCGGTCACGCATCTCGGTAACGATCAATCTAATCTCCACTTCCTCCTCGAACCGTAATGGTCTTTTAAACCGGCAGGTCGCTTTCACCCGGGGCCAGCCAAAGCGGCCATTCTCGTCTTCCATATCAACGGATAGTCCAACACTGCGGAGGAACTCGTGCTCACAGATTTCCATCCAACGGTAGTAGTTGGTGAAGTGCATGATGCCGGCGAGGTCGGTTTCGGAAAACTCAACCCTACGAGTGATGGTATATTCAGATGCCATAATGGTTTTCTTTTTTTACTTGGTTGATACTAAAGGGGCGAGGATGTTCTCAACCAGTTCTTTGGCCAATCTATCGTTGGAATATTTTTTGTGAACCGCTGCCCTGCCCTGCTCACCAAACTGTTTTGCCTGCACAGTGTCGCCAAGCATGGCACTCAATGCATTGACCAGTCCGCTAGGTTCATCTACGGAATAAAGCATCCCAGCCTTGGTCTCTCTGATGATTTCAGGAAAGGATCCGTGGTCGGGAAGAACAACGGGCACACCCGCAGCCATCGCTTCGATCACATAGAGTCCAAACGCTTCGGGTAATCGTGCGGGTACACAGAACAAGGAAAGTCCTTTTAAAAAACAAATTTTTTCTGAGCGGGACAAATTCGTTTTGATCTCTACAAAATCAGTTAAACCCACATTCGAAATTTTGGTTTTTTGTTCTTCTAAA
>NZ_CAXLML010000217.1:0-16773 GCF_964187505.1 Candidatus Chordibacter forsetii | reverse complement strand
TTCAGGGAATTTGTTTATTTTTGCTCCTCATTCCAAGTTTTGCTCTGCCTGGTAGCCTGGCCACTTTGTTTTATTTATTTTTTCACGGAAAGTTCGGTGCATTGAATCAATTTCTGGTCATTCCCCTAGGGTTTGATCCAATTAACTGGATGATGGACCCTTCCTGGATTTTACCCTGCCTGGTGCTACAGGCAGTTTGGAGATGGACCGGCGTGATTACTTTGGTCCTTTACTGTGGAATACGGGCAATTCCTCACTGGCAATTTGAAGTTGCCCGGATAGAAGGGGCTTCTGCCTGGACCAAGGTGCGAACCATTCTTTTTCCAGGCACCCGCCATTTGCTCTTGTTTTCTGGTATTTTTCTTTTGGTTGATGGTGTGGCTGCATTTTCTGGAGCGTATAATTTACTCGGTGGTTCGGGCGGAGTGCTCGATGCTGGACTGCTCTTTGTGACCTATGCCTACCAAGTGGCATTCCCTGGAGGAAGTGGTAGGTTTGATCTGCCCTTGGCATCTGCTGCCTGTGTCCTGGTGGCTGGCACTACTGCATGTTTTGCATGGTTATTACTACGGGTAAGAAAACGCATGGGGAATTAGAATATGAACCGTTTGTTTTCACTTATTCTCACCGGATTGGTCCTTCTGATAACCGCTTATCCCTTTGCCTGGATGTTTTTATCCTCTTTTAAAACGAACCGCGAGATATACCAACCGGGCAAACTACTTCCGGAATCCTTTGATCCTTTTGCTTACAAACTGTTGTTTTCTGGAGAGTTATTTGATTTTACGGCCGTATTAGTACGATCCCTTTTGCTCGCGGGCGGGCAGGCGATTTTTGCCTGCCTGGTTACGGCAGCGACTGGGTTTGCTCTGGCCAAGGGAAGATTCCGGGGGAAATCCCTTCTCTTTTGGGCGGCTTTATTGATTATTTTATATCCCAAACAAGCCATGAGCCTTGCTTTGTTTGAATGGATGGCACGGTTGGAAATTACCGGGAATCTTTATGGACTCATGCTTTCGGGTGTGGCCAGCGGTTTGGGGGTTATCTTTTTTACCCAAGTCTTTCGAAAAGTGCCCGACGAATTGATCGATCTTGCCAAAGTGGAAGGCCAAAGCCCGTTTTTTTGCTTTTTCACCCTGCTCCCCTTAATTTTTCCAGCCTTGTGCACCTATGGAATCCTCCACTTTTTTCTTTGCTGGCAGGAACATTTACTGCCCTTACTGACCCTGGGAACGGATCAACTTACCTTGCCCCTTGCCCTGGCCAAATTGGGAGATTCCAGTTACCATACACCCGAAGCGGTGGGATTAGCGGCTGGAGTACTAGCCATGATTCCTCTTTTCTTGCTTTTTGGCTACTTTTTTAGGCGGGTACGCACGGCCTTGGCAGACTGGGTGGTTTCCTGAAGAATTTAGATCCTTTTACCGGTATAGCGTTCGAACCAGTGAGCCTGTTCCCACTGGGGAGATATACTCACAGTATCTTTTTCTTTAATATCTGACCTCGTGGTTTTTATGAAAATATTAAGGTCGTCAATTAATACTCCAATCAATCGATGATCTCCCAGGTTTTCGACTCTTTCAATCACCCCAGTTATAGCTCCGTTTTCTGGAGCTGAAAGGGTCCAGTTTTCCGGACGTATTCCCAGCGTGATCGACCCTGTGGGCATATCATGATTAGGGAGTGGAAATTGGATGGAACCTGACCTGAATTTCGGCGGACTTCCCTCTTTTTTGTCGATTTTTCCATCAATACAATTCACTCCCGGAGAGCCGAAGAATTCAGCCACAAACCGATGGGCGGGAAGATCATAAATTTCCTCTGGTGTGCCCACCTGTAAAACCTCTCCCTTGCGCAATACACAGATTCTTTGACCTAAGGTCATAGCCTCGGCTTGATCATGAGTAACATAAATTGTGGTCCTTGGCCTTTCTTGGTGCAAGCGAGCAAGTTCTGAGCGCATGCCTGCACGGAATTGAGGATCAAGATTACCCAGGGGTTCATCAAATAAATGAATTTTTGGATCGCGGGCAAGAAGGCGTCCAAGTGCAACCCGTTGGCGTTGTCCGCCACTTAATTGACTAGGTTTGCGTTTGAGGAATTCCAGGATTTCCAACTTTTGGGCGATCCCTTCCACTTTTTTCCGGATTTCAGGGGCTGATTCCCGACGGACCTTCAAACCGTATGCCATATTGTCAAATACAGAGAGGTGGGGAAAGAGGGCATAGTTTTGAAAGACCATGCCAAGGTCCCGCTCCTGAGGTGCGAGTTGCCCGGAATCTTTTCCAAATATATCAATCGATCCATGGGTCTGGTTTTCCAATCCGGCAACTAAGCGAAGCAATGTACTTTTCCCACAACCTGACGGACCAACCACCACAAGGAATTCGCCCTCGGCAACCTCAAGGTTGATTGATTGTAGGGCATGAACATTCGGGGGGAAGGTCTTGCTTACCTGATTAAATGAAATTGCACTGCTCATTAAAATATTCCTATTCTAAGCATGGATGGCTTAGGGTAAAGCTTTGTCGCTTGAGCATAGAGGTCCGTAAACATAGGATGGGTTTGTGAAGTGTTCACATATTTGCAGGCATACACTTGGAGGATTACTCCTTTGGTTCCTTGGTGCTGGCTTCACTGGCTGTCAGAAGGAAGTTCCTCAGGTCAAAAGGATTACCAAGACGATGGAAAAGGAATCCCTTGCACGGATGGATGGATTGGTCCGCGAGTGTCGGGTATGTCATGGTGTGGAAGAGGCCCAACGGGGGCCCATTCTGGACGGAATGGAATATGGGTACCTCTATGACCAGTTGCAAAAATTCCGTTCAGGCATACGCGGACAGAACCCCGATAATCGTTCTGAGCACTTAATGGGCATAGGAATTAAGAAAGTAAAGAATGACTTGGAATCTGCTTATTTGGCCGACTGGTTTGCACGGCAGGAACCCAAACCCGCGGTTCGTACGGTGGTGGGAGACTTGGATCGTGGTAAACTTTTTTACACCGCTCGTTGTGCATCATGCCATGGCGAGCAGGCGGAAGGAAACCGTTTGCTTGCCGGACCCGCTCTCAACCGTTTGGAAGGCTGGTACTTTCTCGAACAGATGCGCAAGTTCCGTTCAGGCGACCGGGGGTACCACCCGTTGGATGAGTCCGGAAGGGTGATGGCGGCTGCATCAACAGGAATAACTGATAGCACTTTGCGTGATTTGGTTGCCTATGTTGTCAGTGCACATGGCCCAGCTGATGCTCCTTCGATGCGCGACCGCATGGTACCGGGGAAATCTGTGAAGCCTTTTTAAGCCCCGTACTGGGCGTGGAGAGACCCCAGTCGTTCCGGAGTGCCCACATCATCCCATTCTCCTCGATGTAGCCGTCCACCTACCAGGTTGCTGGATATTGCTTGTTTGAGGCGCGGAACAATGGAAAATTTTTCAACCGTTGCACCGTCAAGAATGCTCGGATGGTAGAGAGCGATACCGGCATAGAGGTATTCTGGAGACTGATGTTCAATTACACGGTCTTGGGAAAGAGAGAAATCTCCCCGTTCCCGCCAGTCAGGCTTGGGCACGAGGAAGAGCATTGCCTGATCATCTTGGGGTAAGGCATGAGGAATAGTGGAAAAATCCAGATCGCACCAGACATCGCCATTAACCACCAAAAAGGTTTCGTTTCCTAACAAGGGCAGGGCCTTGGCCAATCCGCCCCCGGTTTCAAGGGGTTCCGGGCCTTCATCAGAATAAGAGATTGAAAGCCCCCAGGTTGAGCCGTTGCCCAAGGCTTCAGGAATTTTAGTGCCTAAGTGTCCGAGATTGATCACCACTTCGCTAAATCCCGCTGCGGCCAATTTTTCAAGGTGATGGACGATTAATGGCTTTCCACCTACAGGCACAAGTGGTTTGGGTGTATGGTCAGTTAGGGGGCGCAGGCGATTGCCATAGCCTGCAGCTAATACTATTGCCTTCACCGGTTTTTAGGAGTCGGGAGAAAGTAGGGATGCCTGTTCCACCAAGGATTGGAGATCGCAAAGCTCCGGGTAGTTCTTAAGGACCTGTTTTACATAGCCAAGTACACGGGGAACATCCGCTAAGTATTCTGGTTTTCCATCACGGATTTTTAGGCGATGAAAAATACCAACACATTTCAAGTGTCTTTGTAAACCCGCCCAATCAAACCATTTGTTTATAGTGCCCTCATCGATTTCCGGTCCGATCAAGCCACACTGAACAAGTTGGGTACGGAAACTCCTGACCTGCCGGACTATCCAGTCCTCGGAGTTATCGACATAGCAATCGCGCAGTAAGGATACCAAATCGTAAGTAATTGGCCCAAGCATAGCCCCTTGGAAATCAATAATTCCGGGAGTTCCATCATCGGTGACCAATAGATTACGGCAATGAAAGTCCCGGTGCATGAAGGATTTGGGAATCGTATCGACCCCATCAGTCAGAGGTTTGGTATATTTTTCGAACTCCTGGCTGGATACATCAGGCAGGCACCATTCCCTAAAGATCTCAAGTTCCTTTGATTGCCAGGCACGATCAAAAACAGGGAGCTGTGTAGCCCATTCGCCCAAGCCTTTTTGAAATTTGATAATTTCTTCAACGGCAAGCTCATAGAGATTATTCCTACGCTCACTTGCCAGGGCTTCCTGGTAGTGTAAATCTCCGAAATCTGAAAGGATAAGAAATCCCTGTTCCAAGTCCTGAAAATAAACTTGGGGAACCTGGATTCCAGAATCTTTTAGCTTTTTGGCAAGTTGGACGAAGGGAGCACAGGGTTCCAATTCTGGTGGGGCATCCATTACCACCCGTGAGCCATCTGGAGTGTGAATACGAAAGTAACGACGAAAACTGGCATCTGCCGAGGCGGGTTCCAATTTGCAACCACCATAAGGGGTGGATTGATTTATCCATTCACAAAGAAATTCTTTGCGTTCGTCCACCACCATAACTTCCACAAGGTTGTTTCTCTCTAATTTTTAGGTCCCGTCAAAGAAAAAAAATCGGGTCAGTCCGACTCCCTGTATTGATCGGATATCAGAAGCAAAAATATCGTAGGCCTAATATGTAATCAGGCACCAAGTCGATGGTCAGGTTTGAGGTATTGCACAACATAATCGTGAACCGCTTCCTCGAGTGAGAATAATTCATTGCCATAGCCTACCTCACGAAGCTTTTCAATTTTAGCCTCAGTAAAATATTGGTACTTATCACGGAGGACTTCTGGCATTTCGACAAAACGAATATTCGGTTCCATACCTAGGGCGGAAAAGATTGCCCGTCCCAGATCAAGCCAGGTTCGTGCTTTTCCACTTCCGAGGTTAAATAGTCCGTTCGCATCGGGTTTTTCTCCTAACCACAAGGACATCAATACAGCATCCTTGACATAGAGAAAATCACGCATTTGCTCGCCATCCCGGTAATTTGGATGATGGCTCTTAAATAGGGTCATCTCTTCGGTGCTCGCAATTTGTTCGTAGGCTTTACTCACTACGGAGCGCATTCCTCCCTTGTGCTCTTCATTTGGCCCATAGACATTAAAATATTTGAGTCCCACAATTTGATCGAGCCAACCATTCTCCTGGGCAAGCAGATCAAATTTGTGCTTCGACCAACCATACAAGTTCAAAGGGGTGAACTTTTTTAAATCCAAATCCTGATCATCCATACCCAAGGAACCATCTCCATAAGTCGATGCCGAGGAGGCGTAAACAAAACGAACACCATTTCCGAGTGACCATTCGCAAAGTTCTTTGGTGTAGCCGAGGTTATTGTCGTTTAAATATGCCTCGTTGGTCTCGGTGGTGCTTGAACAGGCACCGAGGTGGAAAATCGTGGAGATTTCAGAGAGTTCTCCGCTTTTGTCCGCAATCATTTTGCGGAAATCTTCAGGTGTGAGCCGGCGGGAATAGGAAAGATCCTTGAGGTTGCGCTCCTTCAAATTGTTCGGTTCTGCCCAGTCGACCAACCATAGGTTTTCTATGTTTCGATTATTTAATCCCCAAATAATTGCACTACCAATAAGACCGGCACCCCCGGTGACCACGATGGTGCCACGGGCAAGGTTACTCATGAGAAAGTTCCACCGAGCGTGCCCGGGCAGCTTCCACGGCATGACGAACAATGGTTCTTAATTCGTCAGCTGAAAAACTTTCCAGTGCTGCCTGGGTGGTCCCATTGGGAGAAGTTACCTGGTCGCGCAATTCCTTGGGTGCTAAATCGGAAGATTCCATGAGCCTGGCAGCTCCAGTAACCGTGCGCAGGGCAAGTTCTTTGGCAAGCTTTCCGGATAGTCCAATTGCTCTGGCCGCCTCCTCCAGGGCACAGGTGAATTCAAAAACATATGCCGGGCCGCTTCCGCTTATGGCAGTAATTCGGTCTAAGTCCGCCTCTTCACTGAGTTTGTACGCTTTTCCAAGAGATGACAGAATTTGTTCAATCATTTTTTGGTCGGGGCGGGATGGAGACTGTGCAAACAAATAACCAGTTACACCGTGCCCAATCTGCCCGGGAGTGTTAGGCATGGAACGGACCACATTTCGTGCCTTCGGGAAAGCCTTGGCAAGTTTGGCAATGGGAATACCTGCCATAATTGAAAGAATTAGGCAGCCAGCACTTTTTTCTGAAACGGAGGGGGGGAGTTCGTTAATTTGTTGAGGCTTGCAACCGAGAATAAGTACGGAGGGGGAACTTGCTAACATTTCCTCGACTGAGTCAAAACGGGAAATTCCAGTGTCATTGGAGAGTTTTTCTGAGGTTCCATCATTTGCCGAACAGCAGGAAATTTGCTCGGGGGCAAAGGAATTGGTACGCAATAAACTATGTACGATGGCGGATACCATTTTGCCCGCTCCAATAAAGCCAAGAGACTGGCTCACTACGACACCTCCTTTTTGTTGATTTCTTGAATGGTAATCGTCCCACCAATCATGTCGTGCAGGCAACGCCGTTGTCGGTTGAGAAAGCAAAAAAGAAAATTCATTAATCCGGGAAGAAGGAATGGGGTAATGAGAGTGAGTGCACTTAATCCTTTGCCTGCGGCCCGAAAGAATTGCCTAAAAGGAGAAGGTGAGAGGTCTGTTCCATCCATTCTTACCGTGCGCAAGCCAAAGGTTGCTTTGCCCAGGCTTTTCCCAAAAAAGAAGCGCTCTCCGATAAAAAAATATAAGATGGGCAAAAAGCAGGCCCATACAACCATGGCCATGAGCATCTCATAAGTTTCAGGAGAAAGTCCGGATTGATCAATGAATCGAGACATTTCTTCTGAATCCATCTGATTTTCCTGGGCAAGTAGAGTGGCTTGTTGGAGCAGGCTTTTAAATTCATCCTGAGTATTGTTGTCCCAGAAATTGGGTAGAAAATGAGCCATTAATTGAAGAAGCAGGATGATCAAAACAAAATCCATCGCAAAAGCGATCGTTCGTTTGAGCAATGGAGCTGGCTCGAGATTGGCGGATTGAATTGTCTCTTGTTCCTCGTCATTGAGGGTGCGGGTGGGGGATTCGTTCATTAAGGCTGCTTCAAGCTTTGTTCAAAGGCTTGGACCGTATTAGCCATGAGCATGGCGACGGTCATCGGGCCAACCCCTCCAGGTACAGGAGTAATATGAGAGGTTTTGGGGGCCACTTGTTCAAAATCAACATCTCCCACCAACCGGTAACCGGATTTACGGGAGCTATCAGGTACTCGATTGATTCCCACATCAATTACGGCACATCCAGGCTTGATCATATCTGAAGTTACAAAGTGTGGCTTTCCTATTGCAGCGATAAGTAGATCCGCCTCCCGGGTAAGGGCTGGCAGATTGTGTGTTCTGGAATGGCAAAAAGTGACCGTTGCATTGCCAGGTATCGAACGGTTAAGCAGCAACATACCAATCGGTTTTCCCACAATTAAACTGCGACCCAATACAACCACCCGTTTACCAGCTGTTTCAATGCCTGTACGCTTGATTAGTTCAATAATTCCAGCGGGTGTACAGGATCGGAAAGCATCGGGTTGTTCCTGGCAAAGTTTTCCCAGGTTTACTGCATTAAATCCATCCACATCCTTGGCGGGGGATACCCGGTTGAATATTTGAACATCATTAATGTGAGGGGGCAGGGGGGCTTGCACCAAGATGCCGTGTACAGAAATATCCCCGTTTAAACGATCAATTTCCTCAAGCAATTGATTTTCAGATATGGTGGAGGGGAATACGAGTAACCTAGCATCTATGCCTAAGGAAGCTGCCGTTTTCTCCTTTTTTCTAACATAAGAAATGGACGCTGGGTCATCCCCTACACGCACAAAGGTAACGCAGGGCTTCCCACATTCAAAGGCAGAAACTTTGCCTTTTAATTCATCCAAGACTTCCTGGGCAATATGGTTGCCGTCGATCAATTCCATGACCCGGTAAAATTCGTGAAAGGTCTAGCAGGTTGGATCAATTCGAGAGACGCAGCACTCGTGCCCGTATGACCAATTTGTCAGACCCTGCCTCAATCGGTTCTAGCATGCCGAGCACATTGATCTGCTGGTCAGTAAATTGCTGGGGGTCGACGGCTTTTAATTGATCAACATCAATAAATGCCAGTCTTTTACCCTTTGAGTTTTCCAACTGGTAAGGAAAGTCGTAAGCAAAGCCAAGTTTACGAGGTTTAAAAACAAGAGTGCCTTCAAAATTTCGAACAATCCGTGTAGCTGGTTTGTTTTTGGGGGGATCCAGGGGAAGGGTGCTCGGGTCGGGTTTAACCTGTTCGGTCTCCAAGGGATCAAGTTCGTCAATTTTTGAACTCCCGGAATCATTTGAATTGCTTGATGATTCAGTTTGCTGAGCGGGTCCACTCGAGCTGTCAACGGATTCTTGAATCGGTTTCGCATTCCACTTTTCTCTTCCTACTACCACGGGCTCAACCTCAGGCGCACCAGCATTGAAAGCCTTACCTAGGCTGGGGGAATCCCCTTGAGCGGGTTGTCCAAATGCAGAAGAAAAAGAGAGCAGGGAAACCGCCATTCCCCCGATGAATTTGGTGATGTATAAATTAAAAAATCCCATGGTTTTGAATTTAGGAAATTTGCTTGGGAAAGAGCAAATCAATTTCTGAATCTTTTAAATCTCTGTAAGTCCCAAGAGGTAACTTACCAAGCCTCAAGCCTCCGATGCTGGTTCGCCGTAATTTTTTTACTTTATAGCGATAACGGCCCATGCACCTTCTAATTTCGCGTTTCTTGCCGTGCCCCATTGTAATTTCTAGTTTGGTCGAGCCTACAGGGTTTCCTGCTTTGGCACGGATTTCGTCGAGCTGTAAAAAATCTCCATCATCCTCAAATCCTGCAAGCATGGCTTGAAAGGCATCCTTTTCGAGAGGCTGGTTAATTTCGACTTTATATTTCTTTTGGACTTTTTGGGATGGGTGGGTAAGCCGATGAGCTAGTTTACCATCATTGGTTAAGATAACCAATCCTTCGCTATCTAAATCCAATCGCCCCGCACAAAACAAGCGGATGTTGCGGTGCCGAGTTTCAAGCAGTTCAAAAATTAGGCGTTCGGCATGGGGGTCGTCATTCGAGCAGGTAAACCCCTTGGGCTTGTTGACCATAAAAATGGTTGGCTTGATGAATTTTGCCTGAATTCTTTTCTGACCCACTTTTACAACATCGCGTTCAGGATTTACCCGTTCACCCACTTTGGCCAACTCTCCATTTATGGAAACTTGGCCGTCTTTAATCAGTTGTTCCCCCGCCCGTCGCGAGCAAATACCAGAATCGGCAAGAAACTTTTGAAGCTTTGGAAGAGGAGGTGTGGTCTTGGAAGAT
This sequence comes from Candidatus Chordibacter forsetii, assembly GCF_964187505.1. Classification (NCBI taxonomy): domain Bacteria; kingdom Pseudomonadati; phylum Verrucomicrobiota; class Opitutia; order Opitutales; family Candidatus Seribacteraceae; genus Candidatus Chordibacter; species Candidatus Chordibacter forsetii. Next base: position 6,973 of record NZ_CAXLML010000217.1, on the reverse strand, counting down.
TGGTTTGTATTCTTGGACATATGCAAAACTTGATGTTGCCTAATCACTACGAATCCATCATTTATCGGAAACAGTCAATAACAGGGATGGGAACCTGAATATTTTTCATGAACGAAGAAACAGATAGAATCAAGGTTGCGGTTGTTACCGGTGCAGGTCGGGGAATCGGTCGCGGAATTGCCGAGGCATTGGCCCGCGACGGGATGAGAGTCATTTGCGTAAGTAAGTCAGAAGCCTCCTGTGGTGCAGCAGCGGAATCAATCAGGGAATCAGGCGGACTGGCTGATGCATTAGCCGTGGATGTATCTTCAGGCGAGCAAATCCGCCAAGCTAGTGAAAAACTTCTTGAGGAACATGGACATGTCGAGGTTTTGGTAAATAACGCAGGGATTACCCGCGATAATTTGCTCTTTCGTATGGAAGAGGATGACTGGAACTCAGTAGTTAATACCAATTTATCCAGCTGTTTCCATTGGATTAAAGCCCTCGGACGTCCGATGACTCGGAAACGCTGGGGACGTATTGTAAATGTTGCATCGGTGGTCGGTTTGACTGGCAACGCGGGACAGGCCAACTACTCAGCAGCCAAGGCAGGTATGGTCGGTTTGACGAAAAGCCTAGCTCGTGAATTTGCCGCCCGTTCGGTAACGGTAAATGCAATCGCTCCCGGGTTTATTGATACTGATATGACTTCTGAATTGGACGAACGCGTGAAGGAAGGTGCTTTAGCTACCATTCCTCTTAAACGATTCGGCAAGGTTTCCGATATCGCCGAAATGGCAGCTTTTTTATGTTCTGACAAAGCCTCCTACATCACCGGACAAGTTTTTACGGTTGACGGCGGGATGGTGATGTGAGGAAAAACTTTCTATTAATAACTAACCAAACTTAATTCATTATGTCCGACAAAAGCGCCGATCGCGTAAAGAAAATCATTGTTAGCCAGCTCAACGTCAGCGAAGAGCAAGTTACTCCGGAGGCCAGTTTTATTGATGACCTTGGAGCCGACTCACTTGACCAAGTCGAATTGGTCATGGCTTTGGAAGAAGAATTTGGTAACGAGATACCTGAGGATGATGCCGAAAAGCTTCAGACCGTGGGATCAGTTATCGAATATGTTGAGAAAAATCTTTCTTCCTAATATTCCTTTAACTTTATGATGAAGTTCGGTTATCTCGAGCCGACTTTATTAATCTTTTTTTCCACATGACCCGTGTAGTTATAACAGGAATGGGGGTAGTTTCCTCCATCGGTAACGATATAAACAGTTACTGGACCAGCCTGAAGGCAGGAAAGTCTGGAATCACCACACCAACGAGTTTCGACTGTTCTGATATTGCCAGCAAGGTTGCTTCCGAAATCAAGGATTTTAATCCTGAAGATTTCATGGATCCCAAAGAAGCAAGAAGGAATGACCGTTACGCTCAACTTGCACTTGCCGCAACACATGGTGCACTTAAAGATGCCAACCTAACTCGTGAGCAATTGGTGCCCAAACGCACTGGCGTACTTGTGGGTTCAGGAATCGGTGGAATGGATACTATCGAGAAACAAATGACAACCTTGATTGAGCGGGGACCTCGCCGGGTTTCTCCGTTCATGATTCCTTCTTTAATTGCCAACATTGCCGGTGGAATTATTGCGATTGATCTAGGAGCCAAAGGACCGAATTTTTCGGTGGTCAGTGCTTGTGCATCTGGATCTCATGCGATTGGTGAGGCTTTTGAAATGATTCGCCGGGGAGCAGCTGATGTTATTTTTGCCGGTGGTAGCGAAGCTGCGGTTACCCGAATCGGTTTTGCCGGTTTTTCATCGATGAAGGCAATGAGTACCAAATTTAACGATGACCCAAGCCGTGCATCTCGTCCCTTCGATAAAAACCGGGATGGTTTTGTGATGGGAGAGGGTTCTGGAGTTCTGGTTCTTGAAACTTTAGAGAATGCACAAAAGCGTGGTGCCCGCATCTATGCAGAACTTATTGGCTATGCCGCAACCTGCGATGCCTTCCATGTAACCACCCCGGATACTTCCAGTGAGTCTCTTACAGAATGTATGAACTTGGCCCTTGATCAGGCGAAATTGGAAAGGAACTCAGTAAATTATGTGAATGCACACGGTACATCCACACCATACAACGACCGATCAGAGACCACTGCTTTAAAGAATGTTTACTCCGATTACGCCAAGAATGGATTGATGGTTAGTTCCACAAAATCCATGACCGGGCATCTACTTGGAGCAGCCGGTGCCATTGAGGCAGCAGCCTGTTGCAAGGCAATCGAGGAGGGCGTGATTCCTCCCACTATTAATTACGAAGAACCCGATCCAGACTGCGACTTGGACTATGTACCCAATGAAGCACGCGATGCGACAGTGAATGTGGCGATGAGTAACAATTCTGGTTTTGGAGGGCACAACGCCTCACTTATTTTTCGTAACTTTAATTAATCTGTTTTTTTTCCCGGTTGATACCTAAATTCGCTTGCTCCACACGATAGGTCGGGTATCTTAATATCTTTGGCAATTTGCACCCGTAGCTCAATTGGATAGAGCGCCTGACTACGGATCAGGAGGTTGGGAGTTCGACTCTCTCCGGGTGTGCCACTTTAATTAAGCGAAAAGCTGTTATATATTATAGACTCTCGAGTATGAGGGGCTCTTTTTGTTTGCTTCACAAGACTTCACAAATGCCCACAACTTCATGGTTATTTTGGTACCACTCTTGGCAACACATGAGAGAAGTATTTTAAAAGCGGACTGTTCGTTGATCTACAACCTGAGTCGTGGGTGTAGAGTTTGATGGAAAGGTAGAAAAGAGTTTTTTGTATTAACTATGGAGGCTAAGACATCATGGATAAGTGAGGTCAAGGAAACTGAATCCGTTTGGGAAGAAAACCCTAATTCATATGGCGAGGAACTTATGGCTAAAGGAATACTTGGATAGTTTAAGATATTAATTAAACTCCAAATTTTATGAGTAAAATAAATTTTCAAAATGTAACCGTTCAGGCCAAGGCGAACATCTACTTTGATGGAAAAGTAGTCAGTCACTCGATTGTTATCGAAGGTGGTGCAAAGAAAACGCTGGGACTCATTTACCCGGGAAGATATCATTTCAATACCGAACTTGCCGAGAAAATGGAGATCATTGCGGGTCACTGCAAGGTAACCTTAGATGGCAAGGACGGTTCGATTTCCTACGAAGAGAATCAATCATTTGATGTTCCGGCAAATAGTGGGTTCACCATTGAAGTGAACGATGGTACATGCGAATATATCTGCACTTTTATCAATTAAGCTACTACTTGCTCGGCAAGGAAGGTAGCGGGGAAAAGTAAGCAACTGAGAACCTACCATCGTGCGTACAAAATTGTACGCAAACAAATCTTCAATCAACGAGGAATTGTCAAATCAGGAAACTACTAATTTTAAATTGGTGAATTTGCTGACAACAACTTTATCGAAAAGGGCAAGAATACAGGGGCATCGAGCGAAAACTAACCAATAAAACGAGCAATCATTTTTCCTTATCTCCCGTTTGGAGCCAGGGCAGACAATTTAGGATTATGAATCCTGCGAATCTTTGTCCGGGGAACTTGTAGGCTTATCAGCATCTTCCTTTTTCACTGGGGGACTCTTAGGTTCCTCGGCCACTTTCTTCGTTGGTTCTGTCTTTTCAGTGGGAGAGGCTGGAGATTGACCTTTCTTATCCTCAGTGGAGGGTTTTTTAGAAGGTTTGGCGGGCTCGGCTGATGAGGATGCTTTCGAAGATTGGCTAGACTCGTTAGGCGAGCTGTCAGAAAGCTTAGTTTCTGAGCTAGAGGCAGCTTTAGTATCTACATCCTTTTGGGGTGTAGTTTTATCCTTTTTGGCTTCGGTAGCTATAGGGGACTCTTTGGAACCGGAGGACTTTCCTTCCTTAGGCTTAACCTCATCATCTATAGACTTACGATTGGAAGCCTTTTTCAACACTGCGGCTTTTTTGGCATTATCCCGAGCCGCTTGGGCGGCCATTTCTTTACGTGCAGAGATGAATGACACAACGCATAAAACTACATAAATGAGCAAAAGACCCGCAGAAAGAAGCATACTGGTAGGCTTTAAGCTCGATGCTTCATAAATAAGGTATGGCTCGCTTCGCCACCAACTCATTTCAGCAAAAGCGCCTACTACCATTTTGGCTATGGACAGAAAACCTAGCAAAGCAATGAGCACGGCAACATGCATGATATGTTTTTTGGCATTGGGTGCCTTATCGGCAGCCACTGCCAAGAGAATTAAAATCAAACCGATAATACCTGGGATAAAAGCTGTCCAACTCTTACCGAATTCAAGAGATTTATTATTTTCAGGAGCATTGAGTACATTTTCCCAGTTGTTGGAGCTCAGGGTAACAGGACCTTCGGAGTCACCCATATTGTTATAAATAAAGCGAATCTTTGCCTTATCCACATCAATTTTGGGCCAATCGATTGGTTCATAATTTTCCGTGCCCGCATTGCTGTAATTTTCGGACTCCTGAAGAAGACCACGACGAGTATCTCCAGATGAACTGGCATACCAAAAAGACTCTTCTTTACCCTCCATTCGACCTGCTTTGCGGGCGTAATTCTTTTGATTAATATCTTTGGCGTGACTTTCGTTCAACTTATGAACTATCCACCACACATTTTCTCCTGCAGAATCATCACATGGCATGAAGTCTAGCATTACGCTCTGATTACCGTCTGAAAGAACAAACTCGGCGTCGCTGGCCCAAGGACCTGTCAGTTTAATGGATAGGCTTGGGTCTTGAACAATGTAACTGATAAGACCAGTTAAGATAAGGATTCCTCCGAGGATAAAGGATGGTATTTTAAGCATCCTTTTAGGAAAACTGCTTTCAGGAAACAGGCAAGCTCGTAAAGTTTAAAAATCCTCTCGTTTCTCCGAGTTTTTCGAATAGGATATAGGTTTTTACTTTTATGACCTTAGAAACCATAATTAAAACTGAAACTAAAGAAGATACTTCTTTGGACTTACCTTGGCGTGTGATTGTCCTTAATGATCCCGTAAACCTGATGAATTATGTGGTGATGGTTTTTCGCAAGGTTTTGGGTTTTGATGAGAATAAGGCAACCAGACACATGCGCGAAGTCCACGAAAACGGTCGTTCTGTTGTTTGGTCTGGTAATCGGGAAAGAGCAGAAAATTATGCGTATCAATTACAACATTGGCGCCTGCAAACCTTGTTGGAACGGGATGATTGAATTTCGTTTGCAAATCGATTCAAGAATTACCCGGGCGGTGGTTCCTTTGATTATCAAATCTTTTTCAGAATGTGGCAAAACGGCAGAACCAGTTTTCCCCTATCCGGAAGAATCTGATCAAGAATTAATGGATACATGGGCCAAAAGTTTACGAGAGGACCTTGCCCAGGACCGTCAAAGGCTTGCCCGTCTGTTGAACGATGCAAAATTTGCTCATGGCTATGTCGAGATTCCCGACGAGGATATGGAACTAGTTTTGCGAGCGCTAACGGAAATTCGTTTATTTATTCGTAAAGCCAACTTGGAAGCTTTTAGCGATGAAGAATTGGAAACAGGGGAGTTTGTTTTACCCCATAAACCACAACTTGCTCAGTCTTATTACCTTGCCTACTTGGTCTTAGCTGAAGTGCAGGAGGGCTTAATTGCCCAAGCCGCATAAGCTGAAAAGAATACAGTCTTAACCAGCTCGAAGGATTTGGTTATTGGCCACGGCAATTCCTCCTAACATAGCACCGACAATTCCAACATAGCCTTGGTCTGTCCCTGCGAGGTATAGGTTTTTGTACTTGGTCGATCCATCCCTTTTCTTGGTCGGAGATCCATAAAGGGTACCGTTTATATGACTGGTGAACCGCTTGATTGTTTTGGGGGTAAATGTATCCAGTAGTTCGGTGCGTTGGTGTAGTAGTTCTCGCTTTTCAAGGCCACCTGGTAAGTAACTCAGGGCATTATCAAGCATAGTTTTTTCCCAATAGTTTTTTTCCTTCAAGTATTGAGCCTCGGATAATTGAGACCATCGGTGAAAATTTGCCGGGTGGGTGACACGCAGTTTGGATTCTTCGGTCTGATGGTTCGTTCCGTAATTGTCTGGCATGCAAATTACTCCTGATTCCAAATCCACTAAACCTTTAGGGCAATCATATACAAAACGGTTTGAACGGTTGAAAAAGATTACGGTTTCGTCCCAGCTCAAATCTTTTGGGTGTCCCTTAAACACTCGTATCGATTCAATGATGCTAAACTGTCCAGTTTGGGCTTCATTTGGTTCGATACAATTTTCTTGCAGCAAAGATTCAGTCTCACGAATACCACAGGTTGAAATTATTTTTTCCGCCTTTATCGTTTCACCCGACTCTAAAATAACTTCCTTCGCTTTATCTCCCTTGGTTTGGATTGAGCGAACAGCGCTGTTCATTCTTCGATCTACCCCCAATTCCTTGAGCTTAGCTGTGAGGGGATTGAGAATTGCTCGGATACCATCCTCAGGCCTGGATAAACCTTGTTTAAAGATGGCATCGAACAACATGATAAAGGTAGGGAAATCAATATCGTCTGGCCGTGCAGATCCATAGTAACAGGTCGGACAGAGCAGCATTTCTCCAAGCAATGGATCGATGCCTGAGTCTCTAAGGATCGAGCGGGTGGAAAGCTCTTCCGCATCGACAGAATAGGCGGGGAATTGCTCCATCATTTTTAGGAGCTTCAAAAAAGCGTCCATGGAAGATGGAAAAGCTTCCTCCACTTGGCTAAGGAAATATTGAAAGTCATTATTGAATCGAAGGGACTGCTCGCCAAAGGTGATACGGGAATGGCTTTGTGGGAGAAGTTTTAATTCATCAATGGGAATGCGTAATTGTCGGCAAAGCTTAAGCAAAGGAGAAGATTTTCCCGAAGAAGGCGAGGGGTAATTGGTGAGGGCATGTAGCCCAACATCAAACTTCCTG
>NZ_CAXLML010000216.1:0-3124 GCF_964187505.1 Candidatus Chordibacter forsetii | reverse complement strand
AAAGCCACATAGATTCCCTGTTCTCGCCAGGTCTTTCGAATACCACGGAATTGCCCGACCCATCTTTCCCATTCAGCTGGATCATCCTTCCAAACCTGGAAATCATCACTCGACATTCCAAGCAGGCCTGTAGCGAGAGCCCTTCTGATAGAGCGATCATTTTGTGCATCGGATAGTCCCTGTAAGACCCAACAAAGTTCACGACTCTCTTCGGTCTCAAACAAGCTCATATCACTGAAAACAACGGCGGGTAATCCACGGGAACAAAAATATTCCCAAACCTCACGGGCTTCGGAGTTCGATCGTACAAGGACGGCAATATCGCCCGGGTTCACCTCTTGTCCCCCTACCCTTCCGTCATTCAAAAGATCAAATATTTCATTGGCCATATCAATACGGATGGCGCCCTGAGTAATCGACTTATTAGGCCGACGATCTCCGGGGATTTGTAATTCACGAATCACAAATGAAGGAGTAGAATTTTCGCCAAATTGAAACAACTTGTTCTGATCTGCTGACCCTCCAAGGTTTGGATTGACTGGGTGGAAAGGAAGTTGGGGATGCAAAAAGGGACTTTCCGCAGGGGCAGATAAAAATTGATTAACCCCACGGACCAAGGAAGAAGTGGTCCGAAAGTTTTTATCCAAAGAATAAGTCTTGGCTCCGGTTGCACGGGCAAATTCAAAATAGGCCTCAATATCAGCACCACGAAACCGGTAGATTGATTGTTTGGGATCACCAATCAGATACATTCTGTGCTTTTCACTCGACCCGAATAATTCCTGAAAGATTTTGAATTGTACAGGGTCGGTATCCTGGAACTCATCGATGAGAGCCGCTTCAAAACTTGTCCGCAAGGATTGACGCAAAGACTCTCCAGCCTCGGTTTTTCGGGTTACTGCATCGGCAGTGAGCCGTAAAAGATCATCAAAAGAAAGTAAACCACGGGCATTCTTCCATTCCTCTATACGTTTGCGCAAATAATTCGCACCGTCGATTCGGACAATGGTGAAAAACCGGTCCAATGCTAAACAAAACTCTTCCGCCTGCCGGGAAAATTGGGGCCTTGGGTCGTTAATAAATTCTTTACGTACAGAGAGTTTGGAAGATCGAATTTCCCGTAGAACCTCTATCCCAGATGGGGAAATGGATTGTTTGACCAATAAATCATCAAGCAAACGGGCATGGCGGTCGGATTGGGTGTAAGCACGATTTCTTTTATTCACGCATTTTTCGATGAATTGAAAATATTCATCTCTCCCCTGTATCCATGAATCTTTAAGCAGTTCAAAGCCAAGAATTAATTGTTCCCTGAACAAGGCAGGGTCCTCACCCTGACCAAACCCCATTTGGAAAGATCGGGTAACCGGCAAACTCTTGTAAAACTTTACCAGTTCATCCGGTCCCAACCTAGAAACAGAAGCCGAGGCAGCAACCACAGGATGGACATCAGCCATGGAACAACGCCAAAATTCATGCATTGCTTCGGTAATTAAATCATCTGCAGATTGGTCCAATTCCGCTTCAAAAAGTGCATGAGTCTCCAAAGAATTTTCTGCCAACACACGGTTGCAAAACCCATGAATGGTATGAATGACTGCTTCATCAAAACAGGTTATGGCTAATCGGATCCGACGGATGTATTTGTCTTTATTGCTTCCAGAGTTCGCAAGTTGCCGAATGGTTTCATCATCGATTTCGCACCCCTCCCCCTGGAGCAGTTCCAATGCTTCGACCAAGAGTTCCCGAATCCTTCCCCGTAGTTCCTCAGTAGCTGCGGTGGTGAATGTAACCACAAGAATTTTAGAAACCTCCAGGCCATGCTCCGCAACTAGACGTAAAAAAATACGGGCAAGGGCAAAGGTTTTACCCGTCCCTGCACTTGCCTCGAGTAAACAGACGCCCTCATCTAAAGGCTCATTTGCACAGTCAAAGGAGAGTGGCATCATAGCTCTTTCTCCTCCCGTTGATGGTCAAGTAAAGGTCCAAAAACTTCTTGTGCAAGATGGGCAAATGCCGGATGGCCAATTGGATCGTCCCGAAAACAGGTGAGGTTTTCCGCAGACTCTCCCTCTTTAGGACCGCCACGGGAAAAGCTGGATGGTTCCCACTCCTGACGAGCTTTCTTGACCGCCCCATCTTTTAACTCATCAGTCACTGGACTCTCCCCATTTAATAATTCCTTCGCATAAGCATGGGAAGAAGCAGGAAAAAAAGGAATGGGTCTAAGCATGCCTTCTTGAAAAACCTCGATTAATTTAGAAAGAAGTTCTTTGGATTGATCTTCAGGAATAGGCTCAAAAGATAAATATTTCTTAGCCTTATCCATAGCAAAGAAGCGAGTCTCCAAGGAATCCAAAGGCAAAAATGCACAGGTAAATAAATGTTTAATCCAAGCAGACAATCGATCCTTTGGTCGAGTAGCTCCGCAACGGTACAATACCTGTTTACCGTTAAGAACAGAAACAACCTCCCCACGGATTTTAAGACCTGAGATGATCCCCTCCAGTAAAGCCGGCGGGGCGTATTTACCAACCAGGGCATCTCCCCATCGTTCTATAAATTGATCGACCTCAATGGCTGCCTCGTTAAACCAGACTTCACCTAAGCTACCTGGAGGTAAACTGCCCTTTGCTTTTTCGAGGGCATGAAAGTTTATCTCTGGTTCAGGCGTCAACGCCATAGCAAGCAAGCGGTTTTTAACCCCATATTTCTCGAGGTTATTTAAAGACATAGGCTCGTGATCTTGAGGAGGTGGATCATCCTCCCACAAACTCATACCCAGGCAATTTACTAAAAAATACTTAGACGGACTCTCAAAAAATCGAATTAAATCAACCAAAGAAATGCCCTCTAAAGAATCTGTCGATAAAGGAATCGAGGAGTTCACAAATGGAAGAATTTGTTTATCCGGAAATACCAACGCCCGGGCGGCCAAGCAATGATCACTGGAAAAGGAACGGGGCAATTGACCACCCGTAAAATTATCCACTGCAAATGGATGCAGGGATTGGGATTGTACCAGCACATCCTTGGCCAAAATTGGGCGGTTATCCCTATCCCCAAAATCGACCACTTTGTCTAATGCATCCAATAATTCGGCGATTACCACAGAGGGGGAAAT
>NZ_CAXLML010000215.1:0-16754 GCF_964187505.1 Candidatus Chordibacter forsetii | reverse complement strand
TCTACGATATCTTCTGCTCGATAAATCTGATCAATCTCAATTGGTATTAATATATCGTTATAGATTCTAAAATCATCAATTCTCCCCTTGAAATAAGAGTCATTCAAACTATTCGTTCGTCCGATCAAAAATGGTTCAGTCAGCCCCGTGTTAATATTTGAATTAGTTTCTGCCCCAATCAGTTTTCCATTCAAATAAATCGATATACTACTTCCATCATACAGGTGAGCAAGGTGTGTCCAATTGCTTTGAATCTCCTGTTCGTGAGAGAAAGAGACATTCGATCCAAAATGTTCACTCGTTAATGACAAAAAGTCATTATCTGTAATGCTATGAATGCCCCAAAACCTATCCAAATTATCGTAATTGGTACGCTCGCCATAACCATACAGACCGGGCTTGGTTTTAAGTTGTACTGGGTGAGTCCAGAACCAGAAGGATAGGGTCCTTGGTTGTTTTCCAGTTACTCCAATTTCTTCAAAATTGGGGTTCGTCCATGCAAATGCGGTCGAGCCATCAAATTCAATTGCTTTACCAAGTTTTCCATCCACCCTGCTGGTTTTGCCAGAAAGGTTTGCATGGTTCTCTCCAACTTCATCAACCAGAACAAATCCATCTTCCTCATCCATTGGCCAATGAACTACCAGATTATTAGTTCTGGTTGTTGCGTTGATACGTTTTTGAATTTCTTTGGCATTTCCAAAGTTCAAATATTGAGTGTCAATCGGAGCAAATTGAGGGGGATTAATTTCAATCAAGTGACCCGAACCCAAGCTGAGGGTTCCCCGTTCCAGTGAATTGGATGCGGCTAGAAGAACTTGCCCGCCTTCTGCACCTCCGTTGCCTCCGAGCACTCGGATCATTCCGCGATTATCAATGTTGTTGGCGAAAATATGAACCGCACCCCCAGAGCCGCCACCTCCCGGTTTGGTGGGGTCCTGATCGTTTCTTCCGATACCTCCAGAAGCAGAGATAAGAGAACCTCCATCTAGAACGAAGTCCCCATCTGCAATAAATTTCATTGCTCCTCCTCCGGCACCCGAGCCTTGAAATGAACTTCCACTAGATCCACTACTGCCGGGAACGAGAAACTTTCCGTCCCGATTATAATTAAAGGAGGCCCCGGTTCCGGAATCAAAACTAGTGGCGACAGGTCCGCCAGGACCGTAACCAGGTAAGGCTTGAGAGCTTCTACCACTCCAGGGGTTAAGCACTCCCAAACCACCATATCCATCTGAGGATGAGGCATTTTCACCATCGAGAATGAAATCCGAAGCTATTACAATATTTCCCCCCGCAACCGTTTGAATGATAAGTGGCTTATCTCCACGCAGGATTACTTCGACCTCTGGACCAATATCTACATAGGTGAAAGTAAAGGTACAGACATCGAATATCCAGGGGTCTTTAATACCATGAGTAAAGGATGTAGAAGTGATAACACCCTCTCCGTGTGCTCCTCCTTCGACGAAGAAGCAGCCCGACTTGGTATCAAAAACCAGGGTTCCCGTATCCAGATCGATGGAGGATGCAAAATAATTTTCACCAATGAAAATTGACCCCGGGTTACTCATCCATTCTCCGGACACATCGAGATTGCCGCTATGAATTTCTGCCTGGGCATGTAAGGCGATCCGTCCACCACTGGATCCCCGGGTTTGACTGGTGCCTGATAATTTTACCCCTTGGCCTGATTTCGCCTCAATTCGCCCGAAATTTTCGATCGATTGACCATCCAACCGAATAGAACCACCCGCCCCGGATGCAGAGGACCTAACGCCATTTCCTCCATTGGCAGACACGATGACATTTGGTTCAACTTTTAATTTCCCAGCTGCTTTCAATTGAATGGATCCTCCACCTGCACCTGAGCCATCCTGGCTAGAAGAGCCACCAGAGCTTCCACCAAGTAAATTGCTCAACGATGGATGACCGATCTCACTTGCTCCACCAGAACCAACGGCGCCATGCCCCGCGCCATGGCCCTGTTCAGAGGATTCAGACGGTTTGCCTGGGCCATTCCCAAGTAGTTGGCCAGCTGCTGCCCCATCATATCCACCAAGGATCGCGATTCCACCACTACCACTCACATTTGATGAATGCCCGCCATCTGCACGGATGTCGGCACCCAGAATGAAATCACCGGAGCGTGCTTCCAAAATTAATCCGTTTTCTCCTTTAAGGTTAATAACCAGGCTTCCACCTAATTGAATTTCTTCAAAGACGAAGTGGCAGACTGAGTAAGGCCAAGTAGTTCCATCACTGTGACGGTAGGTTCGATCTTCGATAATTCCATAATGAAGGGTACCATCCGAATGTTCCATGATGCCTAAATTCGTATCTATGGTTAAGGTGCCACTGAATGCAAGCAGGTTAGCCTGTGCGATTAAACGGTCGAAACGAACGCTCCCTCCGGATCCAATGTTCGCTCCTTCGCCTGGATTTGCGACCAGGTTGTCTTCACCATCGTTATTCAAGGTCACTCGGCCACTGAGAAAAATTCTACCACCCGCTCCCCCGTTTGCTCCGCCAGTTACATCGAGCAAAGAATTTGTGGTGAGGGAAAGATCATCTGCCGATAAGCGGATTGATCCACCTGAACCTCCAGCACTTCCACCGATACCGTTACCTCCCAAGGCCAGTATGGAACTATCAATAGTAAGCGAACCATTGGCATCCACTGCCAGAGCACCACCACCACCACCACCAGTGGTATCGACAACAAACCCTCCTCCGCCACTACCTCCGAGCAGGCTTGTAATTTTACCATCTCCATAAGTTCTGCCCGAATTTTGGGTGGGGTGTGAACCGGTCCCTCCATGACCTGCTCCTCCGGGGGCGGATGAGGATGTCCCACCACCAGGGCCTTGACCTCGTTCATTAACTGCACCACCGGCATAACCACCCGGGCTTACCCCAGGTATTGGAAAAATATCCCCGCTTTGTCCTGAAATATCAATGGTACTCCCGAGGTATCCGTCGCCGCTGATCTGAATACTTAATGAGGCATCTCCAGAGACAATAATTTCGAGGTCACCGCTCAAGCGTAATTGATCAAAGGCGAAATTACAGACTTTAAAAGGATAAGCATTTCCCAGTTCATCATAAAAAGTTCTTTGGGAAACCATACCATTCCGCGTATCTCCATTGGTGTGTTCCCAAGTGCCCAGAGTTGTATTGATGAAGAGTTTACCTGTTTCGTAGCTTACCCGGTCTTCAGCAGTGAATTGATCCGTTTGAGGAGCCCAGGAATATCCTCCGTCATTGGAGGCAAAGGTGCGATAGAAATAAGATTCGTTGGGGGATAATCCGCTTATATCCGCTTGGAATTTGCCATCATCAATAACCCAGAATTCAAGTTCTCCCCACTGGTGACCCCATCCCTGGAATTGAGGGAGTAAACGAATAGCCTGAGTATCCACACCATCGAGTGAGAATTCTACCCACTTCCCCTGTTCCACTGGTCCCACAAGTTCTTCAACCGTGCTGAAAAGATTGAAGTTGAGTTCATCATCGGCAGCGTATACCTCAATGGATTTGAGCTCATCATCCCGAGCGAAAGGCTGAAAATAAAGCCTAGCCTTGTTTAATTTCCATGACCGTTTAAAACTGAATGTAATCTGTGGGTCCACTCCGTACCAGGCCGTCCAAGTGGACCGCCATCCATTTTTGGGCTCCAGTCCATCAATTAATTTAGAAGCAGGATAGCTGGCTCCTTTATCATTGGGCTCAGGAATTGCTTTTACCAAAATTTCATCGGGTTCCAGTTTACGAAGACCTTTACGGATTCGTCCTAGACTGACCGAATTTTCCCACATATCCAAATTGGTTCCTCCATCGGTATTTCCCCACAGCAGAGTAATCTCGGCGGATGGTTCAGAAGGAACGGGTTTATCATTTCTAAAGGGATGAGTGGGCAAGAGGTTGGGTTCTAATCCCCATTTATGTGCCAAGTAGCCCTCGATTTCACGAACTGCATTGGTTGGTAATACTTCGTTGAAAACAAGTATTTCTGACAGGTTTCCTTTCCAAAACCGGTTACCGTCAGGATTTTTTGAGAAATTCGAAGCCCGTACTGGGCCGTCTGTGGTAATGCTGATAATCGAAGAAGCTCCGGCGAGGTAGTCCTGTGCGAGTCCATCCTTCCATTGCCCGTTTTCCTGAAATGATCCATTAATAAGGTTGGGGTCAGTCAATCCTTCGAGGTCGGAAAGGTCAAAGTCGTCTATATTTTCAGTGCTTAATTTAAGAAATTTCCAAATGGTGGACTCCCCGGTCTGAAAGCCGTAATTTTGAGAATGTCCGAGTAAAAATCCCCGGTTTCCAGATACCCTTTTGGATACAATAAAGACAGACCTAATCGAATTAATTGCCCGCTCGAAAGTGAGGAAATCATTCCCGTCAAATTGTACGACATTCTTTCCATTTAACCCACCCAGTCTTAGCCCAGGTTGTTTTTCGTTATTCAATTGGGTGGCATGATTTCCATTGCCCGATAGGTCATACAATCCATTTATCGGAGTGGGTGGGAAGTAGGTTGCATTGAATTGAGTTTTATAGGGGTGATCACTCGGCAGTTTATCAGCAAGTCCCCATTTATGAGCCAAATAGCCTTCAAATTTGAGGCGGGTTTCATTCGATGCATCTTCAAGAACAATAAGTTCCCCGATCTTGCCATCAAAGGGCATTTTGCTGCCGAATACACCGTATCCAGTTCCAAGTGATGCAAATGGATTGGTGTCCAAGGGGTATTGTTCGGGGTTGGATATTTCAGTGGCGGATTGTTCGGTACCATTGAAGAAGAACCTGGATGAATTATAATCACTTGCTCTATTCCTACTCCATATCTGAAGGCTGGGTGTGTTTGGTTCGATGGGGGAGTAATTTACTTCGCCTCCATTAAACCTCCAACTTCCCGGAGCGGCAGATAAAATACGGGTGTTTGCCTGCCCCCCGATGTGTAAAAGGGGAGCGGTACTCAACCAGGTATCACTGCCGGGAACACCTAGAAGGTCTAACTCGCCCAACTCAATTTGTTTAGAATTATTAAACTCGTCCTGATTATTGAGAAAGGTAATCCGATAAGTGCTGAAGTTTTGATCGTTTTCAAATGCGATTAATCGATTCTGTTTGGGGCTATCAAATTCTGGAATTAATTCTTCAACGATCGTTGAAAATGAACCATTGTTTTCCAGGCCTTCAAAAAGAAAACTGGAGGGATCTCCCAGGCGTTCATCACTGTTGCTGGAAATAAAGGAAAGTGCAGTTACGCGACCAGGGACGGGTAAATCAATGGTTAAGGTGGACTGGTTACCATCGGGTTGGATATAAGCGGTAGATAAATCCTGATCCACTAAAAATTCTGGTCCCTTAGTCTCTTCATAACCTGTGGGAAAGGCACTGATATTATTATCTTCGCTGTACATACTGACCCGTTGCGAGTCAGTGATGGAAACGGCAAAAATAGAAAGATCCGGGTTTTTGCCTAGGCCAAAACGTGAATTTATGGATAGTGAATCTTTTGCCCCATCAAAATCGACAACCGGGAGTCCATTAATTACATTGGTAATTACCGCCGGTCGGTTGGGTAGGTCTGCTTGAGCAAATTCATTTTGGTTGGCACTGTCCATCCACTTCTTGACGAAGTTTTTATTTATGGTACTCGAATCATTTGCATCGAACCATGCCTGCAGGCTAACCTCATCACTGGGGGACCAATCGGGTGGGGTACTGGCATATGGGTGGCTTGGATCCACACTAAACATTTGAATCCAACGATTGAACAAGTAGCCTTCGACTTTTTGTCTTTCTTCTTCGGAAAGAACTTTATCAAAAGCAATGAATTCACCAATTTCAGCAGTGGAGAATTCACGATTGGTGCCATGCCCACCAAATTGCAAATATTGGGGGAAGTGTTTGTTGAAGTTAGTATTCGCAGCACTTGGGTATTGGGTCACATTCCTGAGATCTAGCCATGCATTGGCGAGATCTTCCGAACCGTCAATATCCGCAGCAACTAAGTGAAATCCATCGTCCCCGGAACTTAAAAACACACCGTTTGGAGGACTTACTGTAAAAGTTAAGTTAGTCGATACCGTAAGACTTCTTGTTATTTCAGTCGCGCGACTAGTCAAGCGAAGCCTGTCTGAGGACTTGCCAAAATTAAAGGTGCTTGGCAATTCACTTGCAATGGCGAGTGCAATCCCATCAAACACATCAGATTTTACCGTTGTGGTTGCAGTGAAATTACAATCAATACCTCCGATCGTTACTTGAAATACTTCATCTATTGAAACCGTAGAAGGTATGAACAGTTCGTGGGCTTCATAAGTTAATCGACTAACTACATTCAAGCTCTCTTTTCCAAGAAGTGAAAATCCGAGAACATCGTACCCAAACCCAAAGGCCCAGTTGTTTTTACTTGATCTATCAGAAATAATGAAATTGTTCTTATACCATTCATCTGCCTGATCAGCCGCGTAGCGGGCAACGGCAAACATAGTGAAGTCCCCTGTGCTGGTATCCCATTTTTGTTGAGTGTAAAGAGAATCCCCGCCGGCTTTCTTATCAGCGTTGGATTGCTGGTCTGTCTCAAATCGAACAACTTTTAACCCAGTCCCGTATCCATAATCAACTAAAGTTGGGTGTCCCTGAGCGATCATGTCATATCCGTTACCACTCTTGTCCATCCACTCGGCAACATCCTCATCACTTAGAGTAATACTGTTGGAATCATTGGCATCCAAATGGAAGACCACTTCCTGGACAAGGCCTGGATGCCAGGGAATCGGGCCGGGTGTATCATTGGCATCATAATTAACCCCATTGGGTGTACTGCTATCTAGCCACAACTGTAAGCCCGGGTAATCCTGAGGTGAAAATTCTCCAGGTTTTAGAATACCCCGACCTGGGTTGATCAGTTTTCCGGTAAGGGAGGCGGTGGACTGACGAAGATTGGCAGGTCCGAGGTTAACTGCAATTGGACTACTGGTCGGTCCCGTAAATCCAACCGGAGTCACACCTTCAGATACAATTTCTCCAAAAGCAGGACGCCCTGCATCCCAAGGGTGGGAAGAAGGTAGTGGGACACCCCATTTCTGACCAAGGTAGCCCTCAAGCAAAAGACGTTCTGATTCCTCTAATTCGCCTTCAAATAAAAGGAACTCACCAATTTGACAGTTGGAGAATTCAATCTGTGCGTTTTGCCTGGTCTGTGCACCGAATGAAATATTTAGAGGAGTAAACCAATAATTATTGGAACCAGTTGGAGATCCTTTATAATAATTTCCAGGCACAGCATCGTTCCAAACATAGGCTCTTGGGTCGGAAGATTTATTCTGGCCCTCATGAACTACTTCGAAAAGATGGAAGTTGTAATCCTTGCTAAATCCCTGGTCTACCCACCCAAGAAAGTAATACCTCCCCATACTTCCACCATGAAGTCCCATCAACCAATTGTCCCAGTTACGACTGTTTGTTGAAGTGCTTGTAATTACTCTGCCGTTAAGGCCCTCGGTGTATCTGCAAACCGCCAATGCCGAGTAGCCCGAGTTTCTCCAGCTTGTTGGAATTGAGTTGGGCTCATTTTGTAGCCAGTCATTTCCGTCAAATTCCACAACCGAAATACCTTTATGACCATCGTGTGCAATCACTGGATTATTGGAGTCGGGGCTTGAGTCAGGAATAGATAAATCTCTCGATGTAGTGGATTTTATGGCTTTGTTTTTCCATGTATCAACTGGAGTGCCAACAGGATTGATTAGTAATTCGGTCTTGTTTTCAGCGAGTAAATCATTGGCATCGAACCAGAGAAAGAGTGAACTGGGCAGATCATCAGGGATCGGGACATAGTTAATGATCGTTTCTTTACCCGTCCACTGAGTACCTGCGAGGTTGGTCGCCATTAGACGAACGAAATAGCGCTGGTCAGCATCCAGTCCTTGCATTTGAAATGAGCCCGGACCAAATCCCTGTTTTCCCAGGTCTAAACGATATTGCCAATCATATAAATTGGTTCCCTTGTCCTCAGAGTCAGCAACCGCCATAAGGCTAGGTTCGTCTCCCCCTGTTGCGGTGACATCGTAGCGCAGTGTCAGGGTGGGTGTGCTGTCGCTAATGACCTCATCTAAGGTAACGATTGGTAGGCCCGCGGTAACTTGCAATGTGATTTGCTGTTCAGCGATGGATTGGTCCAAGTAATAGGCTTCCAAATTGATCGTATATGTACCTGCCTGAACAGGTGTTCCCGAGAGGTTCCCATCTGCCGGATTTATGGTCATTCCACCAGGTAAACCAGATGCGAGGAAAGCAAGAGGTTCACCAGTGGCATCTACAAAAAGCTCGAAGTAAGATTCTGCCGGAGTGGTGAAAATAAGGTCAGGAAGTAAGAAAGACTCTTCCCCTTCAATGGAACCAAGGTGCGGGAAGACTGAGCTTGCTGATTGGTTGTCATACACTGCTTTAATCCAGTCGGAAGAGCGGCTATTACTTGATACCCTGATTTCATCCAGCGCCAAGGGCAGGGTCCCTAAGCCGAAGTGCCATGGAGCAGCACTCGTGCTATTAGGAAATGGATTTTCAGGTAGGTCTTTCTGAGCAACTAAGTTTCCGTTTAAGTATATTTCAAGAAAATCATTTTCATCATCTACTTGGGTAAATAAATGCATCCAACTTGCTGGTTGCAGAGAGGAATTACCCTCTGCTTCAATGGCTTCTCCCCCAGGTATCCGATGAGTCGTTTGCGGCTTCAAACCAAGCAGGTTTAATCTTTCCGTAGGACCATCTTGAAAGACCGTTACCGAGCTTATACGATCGCTTAGGTTTCCATCGAAAGTTAAATGGTAATACTTGATTTGATCCGGGTCTGCTGGATCGATTAATGTCCAGTCCGCGAATATTTCGTTGTCAGACTTTACTTCGAGAGAGAGATTGCTGGCAACGGACCCACTGGGTACTCCATGTGCGAGTAGAAGGTTGTAAGATTCCCCCTCATCTAGGGCAATGGGTTGAGAGGTGGTAATGTCGGAACTACAGGTTGTATAATCGGGAAAAGTTCCACTCCTGTTTTCATCGATCCATAGGGAGGCAAAATCTTCGTCACCGATCTGTATCCGAAACTGATAAGAGGCAGATACGGGCGGACTGAATCGGGTCATTAGAGCAGTCATAAAACCACTGGATCTGGTGATGCCCAAATCAAGGGTTTTGAAATCATCCGCATTTCCAAAACTAATGCCCTGGTTACTTGGCCCACTTTTGATGATGCGCCCACCATCTGGTTCGAGAGCTAGAAAGTTTTCCGGTTTATCGAAATAGGTTGATTGAGGAGTGGTATCGTAACCCAAGCCATAAAACGCCTCGTTGGTTCGTTGTTCCGGGGTGCCGTCCAGCCATATCCATCCCGAAAATGAATATTTATTTAAAGCGAGGTTTTCCAACGAGTCATTGGACGGGGCAGTCAAATAATGATCGGGCTGTCCAAATAATTGCCTGGCTGCACCTGCTAATCCATTAGCCCGGGGAACTCCAAAATCATCAACTAGGTGATTTCGATAGGATGAGGAATCCGTGAGGGTGGATGTACCTGAAGTCGGACGCATGTGCCATACCCCGCGGTAGCCTGAACTCCATACATCTCCGTTTATAGAATATGCCGGAGGGAACTCTGCCAAAGATGGATTACCCCAGTAGGCAGAAAAAGAGGTGTTGGCATCGAGGAAAGGAATTTTCACCCAGGCAACCAAACGATTGGCAGCCAAATCAAAAGTCTCAATTTCATAAGGGTATTCTTTCCCCGTGGTGTCAAAAAAGCGTAAGTCATTACCTGTACTCGAAGCAAATTGCCTTACATTGAAACCACTGACTGACCCATTCATTTCAATGAGCATAGGGAAATCCTCTAAAGTACTGGTCCCCGAATAGTTTGAACAATTGAATTCCATTTGCTTCGAAAAGATCGTGGGGTCAAAAATACTCATCCCAAATGGCTTGGTTACTTTACCCTCATCATTTTGAACGATCACGGTTACCTGATATTGACCGTATTGTACTGGTCTGCCACTTATCTCTCCAGTAACATTATTGATCGATAATCCCGCGGGTAATCCGACAGCTGTGAAGTTTCCTTCATCCGAGGGGAATCTTTCTATCATCGATGAAAAATCTTTTCCGACAAAGGCTTGTAGGTTTTCAGAAGAAAGGATTATAGGAGGTCCATTTACCTGACCAATAGAAATGAAATTCGAACCGTCGGGTCTTTGGTTTGCATATGACGCTCCGATCTTTTGGGGAGACTCGACTTCATCCGATATTCTAACCTCATCAATCATTCCCCGCCAAGCCTCGGTGCCATCTCTCTTTGAACCAATCCTGAATGAATCTACGGAACTTCCAAACGGTCGGGTAATTCCGAAGTATTCGTTGGCAAGGTTCCCGTTAAAGAAAATTTTGGATAGTCCGGAGTCTAAATCGGACTGAAGTACCCAATAATCCCAGCGATCAATTGCACTCTGTGAAGTATAGTCAAAAGAATTTGAATCAAGGTTTCCACTACCGGTGAAAAATTCGAGATTACCTGCTGCAGATGGTAGCTGGACTTGTAGGTGCGTGCCTAAACTTGAGTGTGCGTGGAATAAGGAGTAATTATCTAGTGATTCGTACTGGTTTTGAGCCCAAAAAGAAATATTGAGCGTTTTTGCACCTTCAGCGAAATAAGAAGTATTTGGCAATTCTAGAAAGTCATCAATCCCGTCGAAGTAGAAAGCATTACCAATTACGCCCTTTGGTTTTTCTAGCTTGGAATTTCTGGCAATTGCATGCTGTCCAGACGCGTGGTCTTCTATCCTGTATTCTGGATCACCATCCATTCTCCAAACTGCCCGGTGGTTTTTCCATACGGTGCCATCGCTGGTATAATCCGGTCTGGATGTGACGGCAGAGTTACCCCACTTGACATAAATTGAGGTATCGTTTTCAAGTTTTGGCAACAAGACCCAAAAAGAGGATGTTCCCAGCGGGTTCCATTCAATCAATTCGTAGGCCAATTCACTTGATCGGTCTGCTGAAAGGAAAAGAATATCCCGACCCTCCTCGTCTGCAAATTGTTCATAATTAAATCCCCCAATCGATTCATTTAGTTCAACATAAAGAACAAAGTTTTCAGTCAAACTAGCAGAGCTGTATTCTGTTACATTGAGCTCCAACTCAAAGGGCCAGGGGGAGAAGTCAGTCACTACGAACTGGATTGGTTGGCTGTAGGTTCCCGCATCATTGGTGGCATGCAATACTGAATTGAAGGTACCTCGAACGGATGGCTTACCGGAAATTACCCCATCTGCCTGGCTTAGGCAGAGCTGTATTCTGTTACATTGAGCTCCAACTCAAAGGGCCAGGGGGAGAAGTCAGTCACTACGAACTGGATTGGTTGACTGTAGGTTCCCGCATTATTGGTGGCATGCAATACTGAATTGAAGGTACCTCGAACGGATGGCTTACCGGAAATTACCCCATCTGCCTGGCTTAGAATAAGTCCAGTGGGCAAACCTTCTCCCTCAAACATAATAGCCGGTCGGTTAGTTCCGATCGTGAAATTCAAATCCTGATCAACACCAATAAAGTAGGGACTACTGATTAAAATTTCTGGGCGGTTTTCAAAGGCGGGAGGGTTGATCTTGTAAGGATGACGATCGGTCAAAGAATCTTCCACTGACCATTTGTGAGCTAAATAACCTTCCAGTTTTTCGATTCTACCTGTGTCCAGGGCTTCGTCGTAAATTAAGATTTCTGCAATTTTAAAAGTCCCATGTTCATTAATGCCTGATTGTTCAAGCCCACCGATGATCAGGTCATCATTCTGGGCAGAGGAAGAAAAACCTTCTTCAAGCATGCGGATAATTGAAATGCCATTTACCCGAATTGATCGAAGGTAGGGAGTCTTTTGAAAAGTGAAAACCTGAAACTGTTCTTTCCAACTGGAAGGAGATGTGAGTACATCTTGACCACTGGTACCTGTGATACCATAACTGGGAAGATTGTTTTGATTATTGCGTAAAACCCAGCTGCCCGCATCTGGCCATCCTTTGCTCATTAAGGTTGTATCAGGTGACAAATCCCTTCCTTCCATTACCAATACGAGGGTGCCCTGATCTTCGATATTCAAACTTTTGGATGAATGGGAAGGGTAATCACTAATTCTGAGAAACTGTTCAGACCCATCAAAATGAAGAACAGATTTATCTCCCAGCTTACGGTAAAGTATTGAAGGACCAAACCCATTGCCAGCATGCCGGTCTCCGCCGGACTTATCTCTCCATTCATCGACAATTCCGCCAAACGGTTCATTGGTGTAATCACCGTCGGCATTAATATCTGAAGCATCCAACCAAACCATAAGATTGGTGTCGAGCCAGGTACTGGCAGAATAGGAAAAATTCCCCGTAGTAAACTTCTCAACATCTGATGACCAACTGGAACCAGCGTCATTGAGGGCAAGAAACCTGTAGTAATAATCCTTACCGGTTTCCAGCCCCTCCAATGAGACCGAGAATTCACCGAGTTTCATTGTTCCGAGATCAATTTTAGCATCCCAGGAATATGCTGAGGATGCATTGATTTCTTCGTTTTGCCCTCCATCTTCATCTCCCCAAAAGAGGGTGACCCGGGGTTCCTGTCCGCCAAGGTGTTGGGTTTCAATTAAATCCCCTTGATAGATTTTTGAGATTTCATCAATTCCAATGGCACGGTCATAGACACGCAAGTCATCAACCAGGCCATCAAAAAATTCCAACTGTATTGTTTGAGGAGAATAGGGGGACCTGTTTTTGTAGGGATGGCTGCTGGCCAGTTTGGAGTTGAGTTTCCACTTGTGAGCAAGGTAACCCTCAATTTTTTCACGATCAGTGTCCTGAATCGTTCCACTGACGACCATAATTTCTCCGGTTGTCCAGTCGATACCCCAACCAGTTCTACCTAAGCCTCCGGAACCATGGTTACTTGGCCAGACGAAGGTGCCCATGTTCCCCAATTGATTATCATTGGTTCTGGGGCCATCGAAGACTAGGTTGCCATTCATATAGGCAAGTTGTTTGCCAAGTGCTTTAGAGTGTATCATCGAGAGGACAAATTCCGTACCATTATTTCCCATTGTAAATGTGGGTCGGGAGCTTTCATGCTTCCAAAAGACTGATCCATTATCCCAAGGGAAGTGGTCGTACCACCCGAATCCAAAAGGAAAAATACTTCGCCTCCTTGTGTCCAGTCTGGCAACCATCATGAGGGCAACATTCTGGACCTTTCCTGAGATCTCTCCACCGGCGGTAGCCGGTGTCCAATTTGCAGTCCCATTCTTCTTTGCAGTCATGTGTTCAACATTGTTGCTACTTCGCTTATCAAATCCCAAAGCATTCAAACCATTGATAGACTCTCCAGTATCGGGCTTGTTGGTGCCGTGGCTGTGCATCTTTACCGATGAATTAATCTTGTTGGCCCAAGTGCTTACCTCATTACCGGAATCGATCACAATGGTACTGGAATCCGCAGCATCCAGCCATAAGGTAAGCCCTGGGATTTGCAGCGGTTCAAATGATTCTGTACCAATTCGGTTTCCACCAATGATGTGGTGTGTGCGTTTTAATTTAGGGATTTTGGCACCAGTGTATGAATTGAGAAATTCATTATCTGAATAGAACTTGGTCGTTCCATCCTCATCTATGGTAATGCAAAGATGCTGCCACTGATTAAGTTTCCATAAATTGGAAGCGAGGGTGGATGAGTTATATGTCCCACTACCCGTGGTCAGGTTTCCATCATTATCCATCGAGGATAGAATAATGGAATTAAAGGCATCGCTTCCTGAATGGTTCCCAAAATCAAATGGCCTGGTACCTTCACCGTATTTCCTTGGTTTTATCCAGGCTGAGAGCGACATTTCTCCACCTATTAAGAGAGAATCATTAGGGGCTGGGTAATCACCGTTGCCAGAATTGTAGATGGAGGATACTTCTTCCTCGCTGAGGGTTATTCCATAAACGCGGAAGTCATCAATATATTCGGCAAAACGCTGGTTGCCCCCTTGGTAATTTCCCACTGCGAAAATATTATTACCTGCAGAATCATTGACGGTACCGGCATTGGACCCATCCAAATAAAATGTTGTGGATGAACCATCAAAGGTCGCAGCCAAGTGTTGCCAGGAATTTTGGGAAGTTTCTGGATGCAGATCATATTCTGAATCTTTAAAGCCACCACCAGAACTTATAAATGAGCCCAATCTGTCATTACCATTTGATACAATTATTTGATGGTTGGTGCCCGAACCCCGGGTTAATGTTCTCCATCCATTGGTGAAATCATATAAGCCTTTAAACCAGACAGAAATTGAGTAAGTGTTGGACACGTTATCCAAACCCACCTCAATAGGTGTAGTAATCTCGGCATATGCACCCGTGCTTCCAGTTGGAATGTTTAAGGCAGAAGCCCCAAATTTCTTTTCGGTTATTGAAAACAATGCCCCGTTTTTCAGAGTGGCAATCGATCCTGCCGAGCCCAAGTTCGAGGAGGTGGACCCAGTTTCATCATCGAATGGAAACCACCCTAATAGGTTGTCCTGGCGGGTAACGCCAGAGCTTTGCTGGCCCCCCAGTTCAATGTAGGCAAATTCGTTACCTTCCAAAGACACCGCGGTGCCAAAGTCTATTGAATGGGATGGTTGCCAGGTCACACCACCGCGTAGCCAAGCAACCCCGGAATTCCCAACCTGGTCGAAGGATTCATATCCTTCTCCCTCATCGAAGCTCCAGTAAGCCCGAAGGTCTTGATTAACTTTTGGAGAGGTAAGTTTTACGAGTGTGTCTACCCCTCCGATTGAAGAAATAATCCCCCTTACTTTAACTGATTCTGCTCTTTGCTCTGAAACCGGTAAGGTTAACACATTAGCTTTGGCAACCGTGGTGAAATTACCGCTGGTTTGAGACCACGATGAAAGGTTTTCTGATTTTGCCCTAACACGATAAAAAATTGTATCTCCAGGTTGCCTGCCTGAAATGATGAAGTTTTGGATTCCAATCTGAGTAACCTCGCCAATTTCATAGGACGATTCCCATAATCCGTCTATTTTACCTTGGTCTATTGGCCCCCAAAATAATGTAATTACCGGGGGAGAGGTATCATAGGAAACCAGTTCGTAGGATACGGTGGCATTGTTGTCACTAATTTTGCTAGCGGGTCCGATCTCCACAGTAGGGGGGGCTTGGTTGAGTAATGTTGTGAAGTTTCTCTCAATTCCTGCATCAGACGCGGTAAGCGAGTTCTCTACACGTGCCCGGAAAAAATATGTTTGATTGCTCTCCAATCCTGTCAGGAGAAATGCGGATTTTCCACTTATGGAAACCACGGATGAATTGGTTTCCAGGTTTAAATTTCCTTGGGTTGTACCGTAAGTAAAATCGAGCGTCACATCTTCTCCCCCTGTGCTGTTTACATCGGCGTGCAAAAGGGCAGAAGTAGAACCTACTGCTGTGGCAGCAAGAGTGAATACGGATGGGGACTCAGGTGCGATATTGATAGTAAATGTATCATTGGTCTCTCCAAATCGATTACTCGCTCGGATGTTCACAAGGAAAGTGCCTGCTCTAATTGGACTACCTGAAAGTTTGAGGTTCTCAGTTAAATAAATCCCCTGTGGTAAGCCGGATAATTCATAGGATAGGCCACTAATTAAGCCGAGATCGATATCGGAGATGATTTCCTCAAAAGTGAAGTTGCGGTCCGATAGACCGGGGAGGGCAGGGCTGAGAATCTTGGAAAAGATACCATCCGCGGCCTGTAATTCTTCTGCGAGGTCAACATTTGAGCCTCCCGATACACTATAATTCCCTTCCACTAATGAGCCCTCGGTTATGAGAGTGATTCTTCCACCACCACCCGGGCCTCCACTGCCATTGGCATCTCCTCCCAATGCTTCTATACGGCCGAGGTTCGAAATGTTTGCCGCTTCGATTCTAATCGCACCTCCACTTCCTCCAGCTCCGCTACTTGATGCACGGGAAACTCCTTTCCCTCCATTTGCGTGATGCACGGGAAACTCCTTTCCCTCCATTTGCGGATATTGTGGCATTTGTTTCTAGAGTAAATGATCCCTCAACTAAAAGGGATAGAGCTCCGCCCCCGCCCCCACCATCTGCATCACGTCCACCAGACCTAGCACCTCCTGATCCTCCAACCAAATGAGTGATATTATTGTCTCCATAAATATTGTCATAAGTTCCACTGTTTGCCCCGATCGATCCATATCCGCCGTGACTACCACCGGCACTACTTGGTGGAAAGTCATGGTAACCAATCCCTCCACCGGGACCCATACCACTAAGGACAGAATTTTGGGAAGCAGGAAAATCGGCATTACTAAGCGACCTTCCAGAA
The DNA here is from genome assembly GCF_964187505.1 of Candidatus Chordibacter forsetii. NCBI lineage: Bacteria > Pseudomonadati > Verrucomicrobiota > Opitutia > Opitutales > Candidatus Seribacteraceae > Candidatus Chordibacter > Candidatus Chordibacter forsetii. The sequence goes on along the minus strand of NZ_CAXLML010000215.1, from coordinate 338 downwards.
TTCCATCCCCCTGGACCAGCAATACCCGAATAAATTCCATACTGTCCTGTTTTCCCGTTTAAAGTCAGGTTGGTACCAATTTTTGTATCACCATTGATTTTGAGACGAAGAGTATTTTCCCCTTTAATCACAACAGAAACTTCCGGTCCTAATTCAAGTTTAGAAAACTCAAACTCGCATACCCCAAAACCGTGAGGGAAACCATCGACTGTTATATATTTGTATTCGACTTTCCCTTTTCCTTTTTGCCCAGAACTGTGCATCCATGATCCTGCGGTATCAAATGTTAGGGTTCCTGATTTTAAAATAAGATCATCGTATCGATTGCGTGAGGAATC
>NZ_CAXLML010000214.1:0-9838 GCF_964187505.1 Candidatus Chordibacter forsetii | reverse complement strand
CGGCTCGGTAAAGGTTAGGCGAAACCCATCGGGCAAGGCCTCCATGGTCTTGGTTTCAAAAGGAACCACATTTTTCCACCGCACCCGCTCGAAGGTGAAGGGCTTAGATCCACGGGAGCCCCAACCCCGATTGGTTCCGCCAATAAACAAGGTTCCTTGGTCTGCCATACGCATGGGTACAATACCCGCCTCGAATCCGGAGAGGAATTCCCAGACCGCTCCCTGTCTGACTCCATTTACAGTTTCAAGGAAAACCCGTTGTACCTCAGAGTGGGTCTGCTCGCCCACCAAGAGTTGTCCGGCAAAAGGCCCAAATTTTCCAGCGGTATGGTCTGGGATAACCGCGGTGGGCGACTGCCCGACTACGCCGTGAGGAAACTGGACGGCAGGAGGGACGAGTTCGGGAATGCGTTCACGCTCTTTTACTATCCTGCTTTGGTTTATTGGGTCGGGTGGTTGTGGCCCCATATTGGGAGCGTCCTTGTAATAAACATTACCGATGGGACAACCGGTGAATTTCTTTTCCACCACATGTTTGAGGCAGGAGGTACCGTTCCATACTCCCTGATTATCGGTGTAGTAGAGGTTACCTTCGGCATCATAGCCAATTCCACCAGGAGAACGCACACCGGAAGCATAGGGCGTGGCGGTGCCATCAGCGGCGATTTTCATGACCCATCCACGCCACTGAGCACTGGCATTGAATGAGCCGGTTAGGCAGAGAGTAATGAATACATTACCTTGTGGATCGGGCGTGGTTCCAAAAGCATATTCGTGATAATTCCCGGTTAACCCCCAAGGTGCAGATATGGTTTCCACCCAGTCGGGCCGGTCATCTCCATTGCGGTCGACCAATCGGCCAAATTGCTCACGATCGGTGTAGTAAAGAGCACTGTCCTGCCAGTACATCCCCAGAGGTTCATGCAAGCCCTTAAAATAGGGTGTCCAGCTAACCTTGGACAAATCATCTCCATAAGCACCCTCACAGATCCAGACCTCTCCCCGGCGCGTGCCCACAGCAATCCGCTGGTCAGGAAGCAGAGCGATCGAACCGGGCTCGAAGACCACATCCTTGGGCATGGGGATTTCCTCGCGGAGGTAGTACTTCGACATGTGCGGGTCAAGGGCTTCCTTGTTGAATTTATTAGCCCATGCGGTCACCGCTCCAAGCAGGAGTACAGGAAACAGGAAAATTGGAAAAAATTGATTCATAGGATGCCATAGTGAAAGGTGAAGGAGTTGTCTCCCTTAAGCAGAGGGAGAAGGAAGGTACCGTCCTGCCGAGCGACAAGTCCGCGGCATTCAAGTGAAAACCCAGGTACGGGTCGGGAAAGCGGGGCAAAGACAAGTTCTCCAACCCCTGCACTCTCGATGGTTAGGATTCGCTCCATACCCTTGTCAGCGGGTTGGGGCCGATCCCGCACAATAAGACCATCCACTGAGTAACAAAATGTTGGATATTCATGATCATCCAACTCCATTCCCTGAAAAGAAAAAGTACGCCCCGGATAGGGACTGCCCTTCTGCAGATGGTAAACTTGTCCACTTAGAGGGAAAGACCGCACCGTCCCCCGGTTTTTCCATCTGGGCCCTGCATCAATGAATCGGCCAGACCAAAGCAACTCCAGCCCGCAGTTTTCCTGATTAAATACCAGGTTCACTCCACCAGGATAACCCACCGAAAAAGAACGGTTCCCCGTACCGGCAATAAAATTGCGGTAGTGCACTGCCCTATTACCCTCTGGCTTGAGCTCAATCAAGTTGATCTTGGGTTTCTGTTTACTTACCACTTTGGTGGAGCTGAGAGATTGAGTACCCCGAATGCCCGGTCCCGCCCAACTTGCGGCAATTCCAGTAAATCCAGTAAATTCCAAGTATTCCACCCGAATTTTCACCACACCCGGATGAAGGGTGGCCTTACCAGTTTTTGCCCTACCCATTCCCCCCAAGCCGGGAACTTCCACCACCTTTTTGTCATCGATGTACAGAGCAGATAAATCGTCCGAATCTAGAGTGAAAGAAAATTGCCCCTCACGCCTCACATTAAGTTCACCTTCCCAGACCAAACTGAAATGATCTTTCTCGGAATAGCCCTCCAGGTTGATCAGTCCATTGGGTTGTCTGGCCGAAGCATTGGCTTCCAGCTTGGCGTAGTCGGGTATTGATCTTTGGTCTTTGCGCAGAGCATAAAACTTGCGTACCAGGTTTTTCAGAGGACCAGGAGGGCTGGGCAATGGGTGGTCCTTGAGCAATTCATCGCCCTTCCAGTAAGCTTCCCGCTCCTCATACTTGGCCCGTACCGCCGCCACTCGATCTGTGGAAACCTTTTCCCCACCATTACCCAAAGAGCGTACATGAGTGAGAATCGCGGCGATCTGACCATCGCTAAGCACCGCTCCCTGCGGAGGCATGACCAAATTGTACTCCTTACCCAGCACTTCGATCTCGCCCATCAATCCGTGAAGCACAACCTTGATCATCCGATCAGGATCTCCTTGTGCCCACAGGCTCTTGGCCAATGGAGGGGCTGCTCCCTCTGCTCCTCCCTGCCCCTGAGCACCATGGCAAGCAGAGCAATAAGTTTGATATAATACAGGTCCACTTTGCCCGTTCACAGTCAGGGTAAAAAGAGCCAGGGCGGAAAATAAGAGTGGGATTAAATTCATCTTGTTTTGAAATACTAATATTTCTCTTAAATCGGAACCCGCAAATTGCGAAAAATTTCTGTCGATTTACGCCAAGTTAAATTTAAGGGACCAGGTAAATTTTAATTTTAAAAATTAATTTATACCTCAGATTAAATTTTATTAGTTTCTCAAATCGAATCTCGACTTCATACAATTTATTGGGGAAATTTCGATAAGTATGAATTTACTTAAATCATTTATTCTTTGCTTAGTATTAAACGGCTCCATCCATGCTCAGCGGACGGAGAAGCCAAATGTTATCCTTTTTCTGGTTGATGACCTCGGGTACACCGATCTCGGATTTACGGGTAGTACCTTTTACGAAACACCTAACCTCGATGCCTTAGCCCGAAAAGGTGCCTTTTTTGACAATGCTTATGCCGCCAACCCTGTCTGCTCTCCCACCCGAGCAAGTATCCTTACGGGGAAATACCCTAGCAGGATCGGTTTGACCAACCACAGCGGAAGTGCTGGAGCCAGAGGACCAAAATACCAGCTCGAGCCACCTACTGTTAAGGGAAACATGCCGATTAATGACCTTACCCTTGGCGAAGCTTTTAAAAAACATGGTTACGCCACCGCCCATGTTGGCAAATGGCACCTGCAGGCACACCACCAAAAGGGAAACGAACATTACCCGGAAAACCATGGCTTCGACCTCAATATTGCCGGGCACAAAATGGGTCAGCCTGGTTCCTTCTTATTTCCCTACCAAAGCAAACAACACCCCAGCACAAACGTTCCTGGGCTTGAAGATGGCAAACCAGGCGACTACCTAACTGATGTTTTAACCGACCACGCCATCGGCTTTATTGAGGATAAGCAGGACGAACCCTTCTTTTTAAACTTCTGGTTTTACACCGTACACACACCATTGGGAGCCAAACCAGAATTGCTCAAAAAATATCAGGAAAAAGCGAAAAAGATGGGTTTAGACAAAAAGAAAGCCCACGGAGTTGCTGTTCACGACAGTTTTGCCGACTCCCGCCAGGACAACCCCACTTATGCTGCCATGGTAGAAAGCCTAGATGAAAATGTGGGCAGAGTCATCGAGACCCTCGATAAACTCAATCTCCGCGAAAATACCATTCTTCTTTTCTGTTCCGACAACGGAGGCTTATCCACTGGATCCACCCCATCTTCCGTCACATCTATTCTACCAAATAAAGCAGGCAAGGCTTGGGTCTACGAAGGAGGCATCCGTGTGCCCCTGATTATTGATGCCCCTATTCTTAAACAAAGAGGAAGCACCTTGAACGAACCAGTGGTAAGCACCGACTTTTACCCCACCCTGCTCGATCTTGCCGGCCTCCCCCTGGAACCCGCACAACACCTTGATGGCGTTTCCCTCCAACCCCTGCTCGATGGCAAAAAGAAAAGACTCGGTCGCGAAGCTCTCTATTTTCACTATCCCCACTACCACCACATTAACAGTATGGGCCCATCCGGAGCCATACGCATGGGTGACTACAAACTGGTCATTCGCTACGAGGATTCGTCCACCGAACTCTACAACCTTTCAGAAGACCGGGGAGAACAAACTAATCTTGCCGCACAAAGATTGGGCATGGTCAAACAAATGAAAAAAATGTTCGACCAGTGGATTAACCAGACTCTTTCATTAATGCCCACTGCCAACCTCAAATATTCAGGTTCTAAAAAACAGCAAAATTTCTACACCCCAGCCCGCGATATTAAAGGTAAGAGTGCTCAAAGTAAGCCCAGCAAAAAAGACCTCCCCAAGGCTTTTATCATAGGAGATTCTATCTCTATTGGATACACACCCGAGGTGGTCGCTTCCTTGCAGGATCAAGTATTCGTTAGTCGGGCAAAAGCCAACTGTGGAGATACTATTCGCGGTCTTGCCGCACTTGATGACTGGCTAGGCAACACAGACTGGGATGTGATTCATTTTAACTGGGGGCTTCATGATCTTTGCTATCGAAGCGAAAAAAGTAAAATTGTAGGCAACCGTGATAAGGTAAACGGTCAGCAATCTGTTCCTCTTAATCAGTACATCCAAAACCTTGAGAAATTAGTCGCTCGACTCAAAAAAAGCGGGGCTAAATTGATCTGGGCAACCACTACCAAGGTACCCAATGGCGAACCTGGGCGTCATGCGGGTGATGAAATTAAATACAATCAAGCTGCCAAGAAAATTATGATTAAACATGGCATAGCTATTAATGACTTGCACAAACTAAGCTCCTCCATTGATGCCTCTTTCTTTCGCAAGCCTGGAGATGTTCATTTCACCCCTCAGGGCTCCTCCCTTCTTGGGAAACAAGTAACAGCTCAAATCAGGCAGATTCTGAGCCAAAATTAGAACTTACAGCTATTTGTGTGGTTGCTCCGTTCAATCTAATAAATAAACTTATTTTCATGCTGAAAACGTTTCTTTCATCACTTTTTATATTTTCGTGCCTCAGTGGAATTTTTCTATCCACCACCCTTTTTGCGGATCCCTACGCAAAATCGGGCAACATTAAACCAAGTATTGTTGAGTTAAGCGAAGAAGAGGAAGCCAAGATACTTTCTGGTGTAAAAGTGCCTGATGGTTTTGAATTAACCCTCTACGCTCCCTGGCAAACTGCCAACTACCCTGTCTATGTTGCCGCATCTCCAGCGGGCGACCTCTATGTTTCCAGCGATGGATGTGGCTCTCTGGGCCGCGACAAAGACCGGGGACGGGTGCTCCGCCTTCGGGATAAAGATGGAGACGGCAGAGCCGACGAAGTTACCGAATTCATCCCATCGATCGACTCCCCCCGCGGGCTGATTTGGGATCAGGACAGACTCTATGTTCTCCATCCTCCGCACCTTTCGGTTTATTACGACCGCGATGGAGACGGTGTGGCCGAGGAAAACAAACGCCTAGTCGATAACATTGCTTTCAGTTTTAAGGAACGGCCGGCCGACCACACCACCAACGGTCTTGACCTTGGTATTGATGGTTGGCTCTATGTTTCCACCGGGGATTTTGGATTTTTTGAGGCCACCGGAAGCGATGGACGTAAACTGCAGGTTCGTGGAGGCGGCGTGGTCCGCGTGCGCCCTGACGGCTCCGGCATTGAGCTATTTTCCTACGGCACCCGCAATATTCTTGCCGTACCCACTAGCCCCCTGCTCGACCTATTCGGACGCGACAACACTAACGACGGCGGCGGGTGGAATGTACGATTTCACCACTTCAGCGGGCTGGACGATCATGGCTACCCCCGGCTTTATTTAAACTTTCCCGAGGAAATTATTGCTCCTCTCGCCGATTACGGCGGTGGTTCCGGTTGCGGGGGCATGTATTTACACGAACCTGGCTTTCCTGAAAAATGGAACCATGCCCCGCTTACCTGCGACTGGGGAACTTCCGGCTTATGGAAGCACACCGTGGAGCGCAGGGGTGCCGGCTTTGTGGAAACCGCCAAGCCAGAGCGCTTCATCAATGTTCCCCGCCCTACCGATGCCGATATCGATGGCATGAGTAGGGTCTACCAAGCCAGTTGGAAAGGGCCATCCAGCTTCAATTGGAAGGGACCCAAACATGGATATGTTATCCAAACCCGTCCCAAAGACTTCAGCCCTGAAGAACTCCCTGAATTTCCAAAACTTACCGACCCTGAACTCGTAAAAATTTTTGAAGGCGAAAGCCAGGTGCGTGCCCTCGCCGCCCAGCGCGTGCTTTTGCGACGTAAGCAATCGGCTGACACAACGGCTCTTTTACAAACAGTTGCCGCTGACTCATCTAAAGCTGCTCGCACGCGGGCTCTCGCCCTGTTTACTCTTTCTCAAAGAGGAATTCTGTCGAAAAATGCCGCACAAGTGATCGAACATCTCCGTCCGCTTGCCTCCGACCTCACCCTGTCTGCCTTGGTGATGCGTGCCCTGGGAGACCTTGGTATCGACCTCCGCACTTCTGGGAAACCTGGTTCTGCCCCCGTCGATTTATTGATTGCCGGTGCGGAAAGTGCCGATCCCCGCACCCGTTTGGAAGCAATTGTAGCCGCCACCCGGCAAGGATTGTTGGAAGTGGCACCAGCAATCTCCTCTAGCCTTGGTCATCATGATGCCACCCTTTTTCATGTAGCCTACCGTGGGCTTGCCCAACTGGGAGCCCATAAGCCAACCCTTCGTGTGTTTACACATAAAAGTTCAAGTAGCACGCAAATTCGTGGAGCGTCCCTTGCTCTGATGAGGATGCACAAAAAAGAAGTGGTCGATGCCTTGCTTCCCATACTTGCTGACCGAGAAAACTTACTATTCAAGCCCAGTTTCGAAATTCTTGCCCGGCTCTACCACCAAGAAAAACCATGGGATCGCAAGCACTGGGGCGGGCGCCCCGATACCCGTGGCCCCTACTACGAAATGGTCACCTGGGAACAGTCCGAACGCATCCTCACTGCCCTGCGTCAGGCCCTCTGGAAGTTATCCAAAGATCAGGTGGGTGAATACCTTTCCCTGCTTGGAAGCAACCGAATTCAGGACAACGAGACCTTAAACTCACTGATCGAATCCGCCAAGTACGACTCAAGTTTAATCCCCGTTTTATCCGCCCAGCTCTCTGGTCTCAAAGACCCACCTGTAAACGGACTCGATGTTTTGGCCGCCGCTCCCGCTAAGGATAAAATGAGAGGGTATGACCTTAGCACCATCGTAAAATGTTTACTGAACGGAAAAGATTTAAAATATCTCAGTGCGATCATCGATAGTATTGTGGCGATCGAAGCGCAGGGTAATTGGACTGCCTTACGCCCTGCCAAAGATTTATACCTTAAAAACAATGGACGGATAGACGCCTATCAGGCAGAGCTTGCAGAAATTGCCAAAGGGGAGCCCAAAGCCAGGCGTACCTTTTGGGCTTACGCTGGATTAATGGAAATTACCGGTCGGTCCAATGCCAATGCCGAGGCCAAAGCGAGCTCCAAGGATCTAATCGAGTCCGACTGGGCGGATCCTGCCCGACGGGTCGTCCTCATCAATGCGGCGGTCGATCTCAAAAATCGAAATTACGACGAACAAATTATCCAAGCGACTGCAGATCAAGACAAGGCTGTGCGTGCCGCTGCACAACGTGCTCTGAGGCATTTCAAAATCGACCTTAATGAAGTCGACGCCACTCCAAAAGTTTCCACTCTCTCCGTAGTAGATGCCCTTGCACAGGTGAATGCTACCAAAGGAGTGCCTGCCCACGGGGAAGCGATATTTACCAAAGCGGCCTGCAACACCTGCCACACCGTGAGCGAGGATGATCCCCAGAAAGGGCCCTATCTTGGTAACATTGCTGCGATCTACCCCAGAAATGAACTCGCAGAAGCTATCCTCAACCCAGGTAAATCCATTGCCCAAGGCTTTGCTACCAACTTGGTTACTTTGAAAGACGGCAATGCCGTTATGGGTTTTATTACCTCCGAGACCACCAATCAATTAATTATGAGGGATATGGCCAGCCAGGAGCATCAAATTGCCAAAGCAGATATTACCGAGCGCACCAAAATGCCCAACTCGATGATGCCTGCCGGTCTAATGCACAATTTCTCCGTCAAGGAATTTGCCTCCCTACTCGATTACATTGTAGGACTTTCAGTTAAAAAGTAATTGGATAGTGCTTCTCGTTCCAACCCGATAGTTGAAAGTTTGGAGAAAGCAGTATTGATTAAGAAAATCTTGCTACACAGTCTTTGAGACAAATTAATTTTTGCCTCATAAATCAATAAAAAATCGGCAAAATACTAATCACATTGGAGTATATGAAATGAGATGCCCACATCACAGATCGATTCACATGATTCATTTCTTCGCCTCTATGTAGATTGCGAAGAGTCTCTCCGTGGGTTTGTACGCTCACTCCTTCCAACAATTGAAGATGCACGCGAGGTCATGCAAAATACTGCGGCGGTGCTCTGGAGAAAATTTGACCAGTTAGATGACTTGAAAAATTTCAGGAGGTGGGCTTTTGGGGTCGCCCGTTTTGAAGTATTGGCATACCGCAGAGACAAAGCACGGGACCGCCATATCTTTGGGGAGGAGCTGATTACTCAACTTGCCCTCGAATCAGAAGAGATAGGTATTGATAGTGGTCATGAAATTAAAGCACTAAAATCCTGCCTGGCGAAACTTCCCCCAAAGCACTCTGCCTTGGTTTGTGAAGCTTATGCCAAAGATTTAAAGATTAAAGAAATAGCCGAACGGGAAGGACGAACCCCCATGTCGATCTATAAAATTTTGCACCGTGCACGGATGGCCCTGGCTGATTGTGTGAGAGATACCTTGGAAAAAGAAAGGACAACAGCATGAAATCTTCAGGCAAACAAATGGAGAGGGTTGGCCTTTACCTAAGTGGTGAGATTTCGAAGGAAGGTATGCTTCAATTGGAAAAGGACATGCTCGCCGACAGTCAACTGTGTAAGGACTTTATCGCCTATGCGAGAATCGATTCCACCCTTTCAGCAATTGTCTCTGAAACTACGTCTCTTTCAGAATTCGTACAGGGAACCAAAACCAAAAAATCATTGATTCTATGGATGCCTGCCATAGCTGCTATATTGGCTGTAATGATTTGGATAAGCTCTTTTACATTGTCCACAGAAAAGCCGCTACAAGTTGCCCGTTTTGATCATTTGGATGATTGCCGATGGATCAACCAGCAGTTTAGACCGGGATTGGGCGATCCCATACGGACAGGTCAAAGGATTGAACTTTCGAAAGGATATGCCAAACTGAGATTTAACACTGGTGCACTGGTTGAGCTAACCGGACCAAGCATCCTTGAAGTGAAGGGTGAAAATGCTGTTTTCCTCACTCTCGGATCGGCTGAAGTGTTGGCCGATTCCATGGAAAGCCAGGGATTTACTCTAGAAACTCCGAGTTCCAGGTTCGTCGACTTGGGTACCGCATTCAGTGCCACGGTTGCTCCCGATGGTTTGAGCCGGTTGGAAGTTTCCCAGGGAAAGGTAAACCTGGTGGTGGAAGACGACCACGACACCCATCTTCTCCAAAAAGGAGAAGCCATCTTTGTGGAACCCGGCTCTCATAAAATCTTAACCCGGATTGAATCTGGAGACGGAACCGAGCAATTCCAGTTCCCCACCATATCTTCTCCAAGTAAAGATGATATCGCCGACCAATCCAAAGGTGGAGCAACGATTACTGCACCTCAG